>NZ_JAJVKV010000017.1 GCF_024198175.1 Pyxidicoccus xibeiensis | reverse complement strand
CACGTACGAGGTCGCAAGCGAGCCGAAGCGGCCTGGTTGCTCGCACTCGTCGCCCACAACCTCCTGCTCGCCATCGCGCAAGGGTGGCTCGGCGAGCCGGAAGACTCATTTTTTCTCACGCCCTGAGTCCTCAGGCGGACTCGGGCCGCGTCTGTCCCGCGCGCAGGCGCTCCACCAGCGCCATCAGCTCCGCGCCGCGGAAGGGCTTGTGGATGTAGCCGTCCGCCCCCGCCAGCGTGGCGCTCTCCATGTCGGAGCGCTTCGCCTTCGCGGTGAGCATGTAGAGCGGGACGTCCGCGGTGGCCGGGTCGCTCTTGAGGATGCGGCAGACGGAGATGCCGTCGAGCTGCGGCAGGACGACGTCCATGAGGATGAGGTGGAACGTCCCGCTGCGTGCCAGCTTCAGCCCCTCCAGGCCGTTGGCCGCGCACACCACGTCCACGGAGCCGTCGCTCAACATGGAGCGCACCAGCTCCCGGATGACCGGTTCATCCTCGACGAGCAGGATCTGGAAGGGTGCCTGGGAATTGCCAGCCATGGTTCTCCGGGCGCGACTCGAGGCCACTGCGGGGGCGGCTCGCGGGCCTGCGCCACCCCCCCGATGCGGTGCCACCTGCGGCGCGCGGTATAGCCCCGTGGCTGCCCCGCGCAACAGGGTGGTCATGATGATTGTCGGGTGCACCCCGCACTGGCTCGAAGGAAGTCGGACTGGAGCGGTTGACCCACTCCCTACGTCCCGGCCCCGCCGGCTTCCTCACCAGGCCCTCCCACCTCTGAATTAGCCCACCTGACAGAACTGTGAAGCTAGCATGGGCCGGCTCCTGGCCGGACGCGTCGTGGCCCCGGTGGTTATGATGAGCGCGGAATGGCTGCGAAACTCGAATGTCCCGAGTGCCAGGGTGCGGTCGGCGGGAGCGACTTCCAGTGCGGCAGCTGCGGGCTGCTGCTGGACGCGGACCAGGCCAGCGGGGACTACGTCGTCACCGAGCCGACCATCGTCCGCGCGCTGCTGTCTCCGCCCCAGCGCACCCGCACGCTGGAAGTACCACAACCCCCGCCCAAGCAGCCCACGCCCCACGACCTGGCCACCGCGCGCTTCACCGTGCCCATGGACGCGTACACGGTGCCGCACCTGCGCGCCGGGCTGGACATCGCGCTGCAGCCGCTCCAGCCGTTCGAGGCGCACATCGCGTCCTTCATCGATGGCGTCCAGCCGGTGCCGGAGCTGGCGCGCGCGGCGAGGCTGCCCGAAATCGAGGTGAAGGTCGTCCTCAAGGGCCTGCTGGAGCGCGGCGTGGTGGAGCTGCACCGCGTGCCCGGGGCCCCCGCCATGCACCTGCTCACCGACGAGCTGCCGGTGCTCGACGGCAACGACTTCCTGGTACCGGAGGAGCCCATGGCGCTCGGTGACGAGGAGCCACCGCCTCCGCCCAGGGCCGCGATGGCCCGGCCCGCCGCGCCGCCGCCGCCGGCCCGCACGCCCCCGCCTCCGCGTGCCGCGGCCCCCGTGCAGGCGCCCGCGCCTCCACGGCCCCAGCGCCCGCCCCAGCCCCTGGAGGCCGGCCCCACGGGGACGGCGCCGGCCACGGCGGAGGACTTCCTGCAGCGCGCGGTGCGGCTGGAGCGCGAGGGACAGGTGGAGCGCGCCATCGAGATGCTCACCCGCGCCATCGAGCGGGCGCCCGAGGCGGCGGTGCTCTACAGCAAGCTGGCCCTCATCCTGGTCCACCAGCGCAAGGACTACGCGCGGGCCGCGGCGCTGCTGGAGCGCGCGGTGGAGCTGGAGCCGGGCAGCGCCGTCTTCCAGCAGAACCTCCTCAAGGTGACGGGCCTCGAGGCCGCCGCTGCGAGCGAGCGCAAGGAGCAGAAGCGCGGCCTCTTCGCGCGCCTCACCGGGCGGCGGAGCTGAGGCCTCAGGGCGGCCAGCCCACGTCCAGCAGCCGCTCGGCCTCCTCCATGGAGAAGGCGAGGTGCGCCTCGTGGCCCAGCGCCCGGCTGATGCGCTCGAACTGCAGGGCCGCCGCCGCCGAGCGGCCCACCACCCGCACCGTGCGGCCGTAGCCCTTCGCCCGCGCGGCCTCGACGATGCGCCGCAGTTGCCCCGGGGTCTCCGGTGGAACCCGCACCACGCCGCTCATGTCCGACACCATGTCGAACCCCGGCCGCAGCCGGTCGATGGCGCGCACGGCCGCGTCACCCACCTGGCGCGCCTCCGCGTCGTCAATCTCTCCCCACATGCGCACCAGCAGCCGGTTCTTGCCGACGAGCGCCTCGACCTCGAACACAGCCCCACGACCTCCAGGAAAAACCCGCTTCCCTCGGCCGGAGTCTACTTCCCGGGCAGCACGCCCATCCAAGCGTTGCTGCAACAACGCAAGGCGGCATCCGCCAGGGCTTCAGATTTCTGCTACGCCTTCGCGCTCGGCCCAGCCCTCGAGGCCGTTGGGGAGCCGGATGCGGACGAAGCGGCCCGTCTCCTCCAGCAGGCGCACCTTGAGGCCGGCGTGGACCTCGAAGATGGAGCGGGCGCCGGGCTGAGGCAGCTCGCGGGCCACCAGCGTGGGGGCCAGCACCACGGCCTCGTGCACCGTCTCGTCCACCCACGCATGCGTGGCCAGCAGCAGGCCGGAGGGGATGGCCACCGCGAAGAGCAGCGCGGCCACCACGCCCACCGCCGTGCGCCGGCCAGGGCGCAGCGCGCGCCAGAGAATCAGCAGCGCGAAGGCCGCCACCCAGGTGCCCAGGAAGGTCCACGCCACCACCGCGCCATCCGTGGCGGCCGCCACCCTCGGGAGGAACTCCTCCTCCGCGGTGGCGCCCACCACCTTGTCCACCTGGCGCGCGCGGGCCACGGACAGGTTGGCCTCCAGGTCCGGCGCGCGGACGCCCTCCTTCTTCGCCTGCTCCAGGAAGAGCACCGCGCGGCCCAGGTCTCCCCGCGCCAGGTGCGTGGTGCCCAGGTTGTAGAGCACGTCCGCGCCGCCGTGGCCGTTGGACAGCAGCTTCTCGTAGCCCGTCTGCGCCGCCGCGTAGTCCTCGCGCGCGTAGGCCTCGTTGGCCTTCAGGAAGACGTCCTGCGCCTCTTCCGGCGTGTAGTAGCCGCTCACGCCCAGCCCTCCATGGCCGCCGCCGCCGCGTCCATCACCTTCTGGCGCTCGGCGGGGTTGCCGCCTCCGCCGTAGCGGCCGATGTCACACGCCTCCAGCACGAAGAGCACCCGCGAGCGCCGCTCCGCGTCCGCGCCGGCATGGGTCAGCCGCTCGGCGAGCACCTCGCGGGTGAGGCCGCCCACCGGCATGCCCAGGCGCGCCTCCAGGAAGCCGTGCAGCGCCTTCTCCACCTCGCCGTAGAAGGCCCCCACGTTGGCTCCGCCCTGGAGCTTCTCCGCCTCCGCCAGCCGGCGCCGCGCGGCCTTCGCCTGCTGCCGGCCGCGGTCCGCCTCCGTGCGGGTGGCCAGCCGCCCGCGCACCCCTCCGATGAGGGCAAGGCCCAGCAACAGGCCCACCGGCGCCAGCACCGCCGGCACGAAGAAGGCCCGCCGCCACGGGGGCTCGGACGGCGCCACGAAGCGCGCCTGGTAGCGCACCGGGCGCAGCCCGCCCGCGGTGAGCACGTTCTTCTGCTCGTTGGCCGCGTCCGCCACCTGCGACGGAGACGCGGGCAGCGCCGACACGCCCCCCGCCCCTGCCTCCACCGTAATCGTCACCGGGTCGGTGCGCGCCACCTCGTAGGACTCCAGGCGCGGGTCGAAGTAGGGGAACTCCAGCGCGGGCAGCGTGAAGGTGCCCGTGCGCTGCGGCATCACCAGGTACTCCACCACGCGGCGGCCCTGCACGCGGTTGCGCTGCGGCGCCACCTTGTCGGTGGTGGTGGGGTCGTAGATCTTGAGCGCGGCCGGGCCGGTGAGCTTCGGCGGCGTGACGTTCTTCACGTTGCCCACGCCCTCCAGGATGACCTTCACCGTGACGGGCTGGCCCAGCTCCACGCGCGTCTGCGACACATCCATGGACAGCCGCCAGTTGCCCACGTGTGCGTTGGACATGCCGGCAGGCGCGCCCGGCGGCAGCGCCTTCACCTTCACCTTCAGCGCATTGGAGACGCGGTGCACCCGGTGGCCGGCGAAGAGGAAGCCGGTGGTGATGTCCGCCTCCGCCGGGGTGATGGACAGCGCGCCGGGCCGCACCGGGAAGATGGCGCGGCGGCGCAGCAGGTAGGCCCGGTAGGGGACGCCATCGACAATCTTCTGCTCGCCGGACAGCTGCGTGGGGCTCTCCACCTCCTCCGTCCAGAAGCCCTCCAGCTTGGGCATGGTGACGGAGTCCACGCTGGACAGGTCCACGCGCGAGTAGATGTAGAGCGACAGCGTCACCTGCTCGCCCACGTAGACGTCGTCCCGGTCCAGGCTCGCGCGCAGGAACAGGTCCGAGTCCCCGCGCGGAATCGTGGGCTCGTCCTCCTCCAGCTCGTCAGCGAGCGGGTCCGGCCGCGTCGAGGGCGTGTTGGCGAACGGGTCCGGCAGCTGGCTGCCCCGGGAAGACTGCCCGGACGGCGCGCCCAGCCGGCCCGTCCTCACCGCGATTTCCACCGGCTGCGTGCGGTACGTCTTCCCCCGGGCCGTCAGCTCCGCGGGCGGAATCTTCAGCCGGCCGGCGCGAGTGGCCCGCATCACCAGCACGTAGCGGGTGACGTCCTGGATGACGGCGGGGCCGCCACCGGACAGCGAGATGGAGCGCTGGCTGCCGCGCGAGCTGGAGAGGACCTCGAAGTCCTCCGACTCCGGCAGCTTCACCTGCGCGTCGGAGGGCGGGTCCACCACCACCACGGTGAGGCGGAAGGTGTCATCGCTGCCCACCTCCGTGCGGTCCGCCGTCTGGTAGAAGTCGATGTCGTCGTTCGCCCACGCCGGCATCGTGGCCAGCAGGGCGAGCACGGCCAGCACGACCCCGCGGGCGCTACCAGTCCTTCTCATTCGGCTTCCTCTGCTTCTTCTTCTGCTGGAAACGCCAGAGCTGGAGATTCTTCTCGTTCTGCTTCATCGCATCCAGCAGGCGCTCCGCCTCCTGCCGGTCGAGGTCCGCCGGGCTCGTCCCACCGTCCGCCTGGGACTCCTCCGAGTCGGATTCTCCCTCACTGCCCCCGTCGCTGCCGCCGTCCTTGGGGTCACCCTCTCCGTCGTCCTCGCCACCATCCGCGCCGCCGTCACTGCCGCCGTCGCCCTTCTGCGGCTGTCCCTGGTCCCCACCGTCGGCCCCGCCGTCCGTGCCACCGTCGCTGCCACCGTCGCCGCCCTGGCCTCCATCCGCGCCGCCGTCGGCCCCGCCGTCCGCAGAGCCACCATCCGCGCCGCCGTCGGCCCCTCCATCCATGCCGCCATCCTGGGGCGTGCCACCATCCCCCTGCTGGCCACCATCCGAGCCCGAGTCCGGACGACCGCCGTCGCTGCCTCCGTCGCTCCCGCCATCCCCGCCACCGTCCGGCTGGTTCTTCTGCTGCGGCGGAGGCAGGTTGCGCAGCACCACCTCGTAGTTGTGGCGGGCCTGCACGTCCTGCGGGTCCAACGTGAGGGCCCGCCGGTAGGACTTGAGCGCCTCCTGCCGGTCGCCCGTGGTGGCGTGCAGGTTGCCCAGGTTGTACCAGGCCTTCTGACGCAGGTCGGGCCGGTTGGACTCCGTCACACCCTTGAAGACCTCGCGCGCATCGTCGATGCGGCCGAGCTTGGCCAGCGCGTCCGCGCGGTTGAAGTCCACCGCGGGGTCATTGGGCCGCTCCTTCTTCGCCGCCTCGAAGGCCGCCAGCGCGTCCTCGTAGCGGCCCGCCAGGTACGCCTCGCGCCCCTGCTGCACCAGCGGGTGGTCGCGCTCCAGCAGCCCCGCGGCCCACACGGGCGAAGGCACGGCGAGCGCCACCAACAGCCCCCAGGCCAGCAGGCGCGCGGCGCGAGACTCCACGTGCGCGCTCACGGCGAGGACCTCCGGCGCGAGGACGGCATCAGCAACATGCCCAGCGCGAGCAGCACCAGCCCCGGAATGGCGAAGGTCTGGAAGCGCTCGTCGTAGCGGACCGTCACCCGGCTCTCCAGCTCGCTCTTCTGCAGCTGGTCGATGCGCTCCACCACCTGCGCCATGGCCACGCCGCGCGGCTGGTAGAAGAACGCGCCGCCCGTGCCCTCGGCGATGGCCGTCAGCCCCGCCCGGTCCAGCCGCGTAATCACCGTCTCACCGGCCGGGTCCTTCTTGTAGTCCACGAACTCGCCCCGCCGGTCATAGACGGGGATGGGCTCTCCGGACTCCGAGCCCACGCCCACCGCCAGCACCTGCACGCCCGCTTCCTTCAGCGCCTCGGTGGACTCGGACACCTCGCCGAAGAGGTCCTCGCCGTCCGACAGCAGCACCACCACGCGCTCCTTCGAGCCCCGGTCCGCGTTGTCCAGCACCTGCTTCGCCAGCTTCAGCGCCGCGCCCACGTTGGTGCCGCCCTGGGGCATCACCTCCGGGTCCACCGCGCGCAGGAAGAGCTTCACCGCCGAGTAGTCCGACGTGAGCGGAGACTGGATGAACGCGTCGCCCGCGAACACCACCAGGCCCACGCGGTCGCCCTTCAGCTCGTCCAGCAGCGTCGTCAGCTCCAGCTTGGCGCGCTCCAGGCGGCTGGGCTGCACGTCGCGCGCGAGCATGGACTTGGACGCGTCCAGCGCCACCACCACGTCGATGCCGCGCCGCTTCGTCAGCTCGCTCTTGGTGCCACACTGCGGCTGCGCCAGCGCGAAGCCGAACAGCGCCAGCCCCAGCCCGTACAGCCCGCCCTGCGTGGCCGGACGCCACACGGAGACGCCGGGGGTGAAGCGGTCCGCGTGGCGCTCGTTCAGCAGCGCCCGCACGCGCGAGCGGCGGCGCAGCGCCCCCACCAGCGCGAGCAGGCCCGCCAGCACGCCGAACACCATCAGCAGCAGGAAGAAGGGCTGGGCGAGCCCCGCCTGGTAGCCGAGCACGGTGAAGCGCCAGGGTTCCACGGGCGTCACGGGAAGACCCTCAGGAAGGTGGCGCGCAGGAGCAGCTCCAGCGCGGCGAGGCCGAAGGCGGCCAGCAGGAACGGATGGAACTCCTCGCGGTAGGTGGCGCTCGCGCCGCCCTCCATCAGCTTGGAGCGCTCCAGCGAGTCGAGCACCTTCTGCAGGCCCGCCCGCAGCTGCTCCGGGTCCGTGGCGCGGTAGTACTCGCCGCCGGTGCGGTCCGCGATGTCCTGCATCAGCTCCGGGTTGATGGGAATCTCCGTCTCGCGCCAGACGGTGTTGCCGAACAGGTCCGTGCCCTGCGGGAAGGGCACCTTGCCGCCCTTGCCCACGAGGATGGTGTAGATGGGCACCTTCAGCGCCTGCGCCATGTTCGCCGAGTCCATCGGTGAAATCTTCCCGGCGTTGTTGTCACCGTCGGTGATCAGCACCACCACGCGGCTCTTCGCCTCCGAGTCGCGCAGGCGGTTGAGCGACGTGGCCAGCGCGTCGCCAATGGCCGTGCCGTCCTCCAGCACGCGGGTGCGCAGCTGCTTGATGACCTCCTTCAGCACGCCGTAGTCCAGCGTCAGCGGCGCCTGCGTGTAGGCCGCGCCCGCGAACACCACCAGGCCGATGCGGTCATTCACGCGGTTGGCGATGAACTCGCTGAGCACCTCCTTCGCCACGTGCATGCGGTTCTGCGGACGGAAGTCGCCGGCCTCCATGGAGGTGGACAGGTCCAGCGCCACCACGATGTCGATGCCCTCCACCGACAAGTCCCTCACCCGCGAGTCGCGCCCCTGGGGCCGGGCGATGGCGAGGATGGCCGCGGTCACCGCCGCCGCGCGCAGCAGCGGGAGCAGGGGCAGCAGGTACGTGCGGAAGCCCTTGCCGCTCCGGGCGAAGACGTGCGCGCCGGAGAAGCGCAGCGTGGCGCGGGCGCGCCGCTCCCGCCAGGCCTGCAGCAGCAGGAGCGGCACGAGCAGCAGCCCCCAGAGCGCCTCTGGGTTATTGAACGCGGGGAGCGGCGGCATTGACGGGGGCCTGAGGGGGCGGGGGCGGAACGTACGTCTGGTCGATGAGCGCGTAGCCGAAGGCCAGCGAGTCGCGGCAGGACTCGGGTGAGGCGTCCGCGCGCGCGTACTTCACCATGTCCGACTCGGACACGAAGCGCATCAGCGCGTCCTCCGGCAGCCCGGGCGCCTGCAGGCGGCGCAGCGAGGCCATCAGCTCCGAGCTGGTGCACTCCAGCGCCTCGAAGCCGTAGCGCTCTCCGAGGTAGCCACGGATGATTTCGGACAGCCGGAAGTAGAAGTCCTTCACGTGGCCCTTCGCGGGCAGCTCCTGCGCCTTGAGCGCGTCCAGCGCCTTGCGGGTGCGCACGTCCAGCGGCAGCAGCGGCTCCACCGCCACGTGCTTCGGCCGGTTCTTCCACCAGCGCCACAGCGCCCACGCCAGCAGGGCCGCGGCCAGCGCGCCCAGCAGCGTCAGCACCAGGCGCCACGAGCGGACGAGCACCTCCTGCGGGGGCTGGTAGTCGAACAGCTCCGCGCCCTGCCCGTCCGCGTCCGCGGGCAGCGTGGACGCCACCTCCACCTCGCGGCCCGGCAGGGAGAACTTGCGCATGCCGTCCGGCGTGGCCACGTCGAACGCGAGCGCCGGCACCTGCTGCGTGCCCAGCGCGAAGGCGGACATCCGCACTCCGAAGGTCGTGGTGGCCGAGTCCGGCCCGTCCTGGCGCTGGCGCGTCTGGTTCAGGACCTCGAAGTCACCCGTCTCCTTGGGCAGCGCCAGCTCGTAGCGGTGGTCCTTCGGGTGGGTGATGACCACCTCGTAGGTGAACGGGTCGCCGATGCGCACCTGCTTCGGCTCCACGCGCACGGAGACGTCCCGGGGCTGCACCGTCTCGTCGGCGGGCGCGCCCGGTGGCTGCGCGCTCCATGCCGGAGCCGCGGCCACCCACAGCACGAGGACCCAGGGCAGAAGGCGCGTCACGCCGCCATCCTCCGGGCCCGCGCGCGGAAGAACTGCGCGAGCGCCTTGCCGTGGTCATCCCCCGCCCGCAGCTCCACGTGGTCCAGCTCCAGCTTCTTGAACAGCTTGCGCCGCTCGTCGCGCGCGGCCTGCATGGCCCGGGCGAAGCGGCCCCGCACGCGCGGGTCGCTGGTGTCCACCACGAAGCGGTCTCCCGTCTCCGGGTCCTCCATCTCCACCAGGCCCAGGCGCGGGAAGTCCTCCTCCATCGGGTCCTCCACCACCACCGGCACCAGGTCGTGCTTGCGGCCCACCAGGCGCAGCGGCTTCTCGAAGTCGCGCGCCTGGAAGTCGGAGATGAGGAACGTCACGGCCTTCCGCTTCGCCACCTGCCGCAGGTACGTCAGCCCCGTGGCCAGGTCCGTGCCCCTGCCCTGCGGCTTGAAGGTGAGGATGTCGCTCACCAGCCGCAGCACGTGCGTGCGGCCCTTGCGCGGCGGAACCACTTTCTCCACCCGGTCCGAGAAGAGGATGAGCCCCACCCGGTCGTTGTTGGCAATCGCGCTGAAGGCAATCTGCGCGGCGACCTCGGCGGCGATCTCCGCCTTGGTGCGCTCCTTCGAGCCGAACTCCTTGGAGGCGGACACGTCCACCAGGAGCATCACCGTCAGCTCGCGCTCCTCGGTGAAGACCTTGACGTAGGCCTCGTTCATGCGCGCGGTGACGTTCCAGTCGATGATGCGAATCTCGTCACCGGGCTGGTACTGCCGCACCTCGGAGAAGGCCATGCCCCGGCCCTTGAAGACCGAGTGGTACTGGCCCGCGAGCATGTCGGAGACCACCTTGCGGGTGCGAATCTCCAGCTTGCGGATGCGGCGGATGAGGTCCTTGGGAAGCACGGGGCGCCTGGCGGGCTCGAGGGAACGTCAGGGGACTTCGACGCGGTCGAACACGCGCTGGATGATCTTCTCCGCGGTGAGCTCCTCCGCCTCCGCCTCGTATGTCATGGCGATGCGGTGGCGGAGCACGTCGAAGGCGATGGCCTTCACGTCCTCGGGGGTGACGAAGCCGCGGTGGCGCAGGAAGGCGTGGGCGCGGGCGGCCTGGGCCAGGGAGATGGTGGCGCGCGGCGAGGCGCCGAACTGGATGTAGTCCGCCAGGTCCTTGAGGCCGTACTTGTTGGGCTCGCGCGTGGCGAACACCACGTTGAGGATGTACTCCTTCACCTTCTCGTCCATGTAGATGTGGTGGACGAGCTCGCGGGCGCGGACCAGGTGCTCCAGGCCGATGACCTTCTGGGCCCTGGGCGACGTGCCCCCGGACATCCGGTCCATGATGACCTTCTCTTCGTCCCGCGTGGGGTAGCCCACCTTCACCTTGAGCATGAAGCGGTCCACCTGCGCCTCGGGCAGCGGGTAGGTGCCTTCCTGCTCAATGGGGTTCTGGGTGGCCAGCACGAGGAACGGCGAGGGCAGGCCGAAGGACTGGTCGCCGATGGTGACCTGGCGCTCTGCCATGGCCTCCAGGAGGGCGGACTGGACCTTGGCGGGGGCGCGGTTGATTTCGTCCGCCAGGACGATGTTCGCGAAGATGGGCCCCTTGCGGACGGTGAAGTTGGCCGCCTGCTGGTTGTAGATCATCGTGCCCACCACGTCCGCGGGCAGCAGGTCCGGGGTGAACTGGATGCGCATGAAGGTGGCGCTCAGGGAGTCCGCCACGGTGCGCACGGTGAGCGTCTTGGCGAGGCCGGGGACGCCTTCCAGCAGCACGTGCCCGTTGCAGAGCAGGCCGATGAGGATGCGCTCGAGCATGTAGCGCTGCCCGACGATGACCTTGCCGGTCTCCTGGTTGAGGACCTCGACGAAGCTGCTTTCCTGCTGCACGCGTTCGGTGAGCGCGCGGATATCGGTGTTCAATGTCGCCTCGTGTCGGACTGGCGGCGGGCAGCCTAGGGGTTACAGGGCATCGGGCTCAACACCGCAGAAGCCCGGGCATTCCAGTAAGTTGCGCGTCCGTCCGCCCCTCCTGGAGTCCCATTTCCCATGTCCCACCCTCCCCCGCTGTTCCACTCCCGGTGGAAGCCGGCCCGGCCCCCGCGTCCCGGGAGGTGGCCATGAAGGCCCCGGCGAAGGCGCCGGCCGTGGGGCCCGTGGAAGCCGGCCTGCTGGGGCAGCTGGCCCCGGCCGTGACGGCCACGGTGCGCTGGCTGCCGTCCGGCGGGGCCCTGAGGGTGCTGGAGGGAGGCCAGGGGCCCACCGTCGTCCTGCTCCACGGGCGCGGCGGGGCGGCGTCCACGTGGTTCGTCTACCTGACGGCGCTGGCCCGGGGGCACCGGGTGCTGGCGGTGGACCTGCCCGGCTTCGGAATGTCCTCGGCCCCCGAGGGCAAGGTGACTACGGCCGAGGACGGGGTGCGCTTCTTCACCGAGCCGGTGGAGGCGCTGCTGGAGCAGCTGGCCCCCGGGCCGGTGTCGGTGGTGGGTCACTCGCTGGGCGGGCTGGTGGGGCTGGAGCTGGCGCTGCGCGGCCGGGTGCCGGTGGAGCGGCTGGTGCTGGTGGGGGCGATGGGGCTGGGGCCGGACATGGAGCGCAAGGCGCGGCTGTTCTTCCGCGCGGGGCCGGAGCGGCTGGCGCGCTCGCTGGGGCCTTGGGCCTGGTCGCGGCTGATGCCTCCGGCGCCGACGCCGCTGGGTGAGCGGCTGGGGGCCCTGGAGTACGAGCTGGTCGCGGTGCCCGGCGGCAGGGACGCGGCGGCGCGCGCGTTCAACACGCTGGTGCCGGTGACGGGCCCCGTGTTCCACCGGCGGGAGCGGCTGGGTGAGGTGAAGGTGCCGGTGCTGCTCGTGTGGGGGGAGAAGGAGGACGTCGTGCCCGTGTCGCTCGCGGAGGAGGCCTCGCGGCGGTTTTCCCAGGCGCGGCTGATGCGCGTGGACGCCGGGCACAGCCCCCACCAGGAACATCCCGAGCAGGTGCTGCCGGAGCTCAAGGCGTTCCTGGACACGACGGCACCGGCCGGGACGCGGTAGGCAACGGTCCGACTACGGAGCCGTGGCGCCAGTGACGGGCGGCGGCTCGTTCCTGAAGTGGGTCCAGAGGATGGGGTCGCCCTTGCGGAAGGCGGCAATGACAGGGCGGCCCACCACCTGCGGGCGCTCGGACTCCTTCACGTAGGACGGTGTCACGAGCTCCGAGTCCAGCCCCTTGGGGACCATGTCCGCCTCCGTCAGCTTCGCGCCGACCGGGATGTCCCTCGCCGCCACGAGGAAGGGGGCCCGCTTCTTCGTATCGAAGTGGGTCCAGAGCATCGGGTCGCCGGCCTGCACGGACACGTTGAGGCGCTGGTTCACGATGTAGCTGGCGCTGTCCGGCTTGACCACCGAGGTGGTCACGAACTGCTCCGGGACCGAGCGCTGGGAGAGGCCCTCGAACGTGACGAGGGTGTCCTCGGGCATGTCCTGGGCCGCGACGACCACGGGCACCAGATTCCATCCCCGCCGGGCGTCATTCGCGCGCTTCTTCACATACGCGTAGCCGCCCACGCCGAGCACCAGCGCCATGACGAGGAAGCCAAGCACGCCGCCGATGACCGCGCCGGGAAAGAAGCCACTGCCCTGCTGGGGAGCCCTGGGAGCATTCATGTCGTGAGCAGGATAGCCGGGCAGGGACAATGCATGCCAACCGCGGGGCCCCGCGATTGGCCATGCATCTGTCGCCAGACAAGGGGGCCCCAGGCTGC
Source organism: Pyxidicoccus xibeiensis (assembly GCF_024198175.1). Taxonomy (NCBI): domain Bacteria; kingdom Pseudomonadati; phylum Myxococcota; class Myxococcia; order Myxococcales; family Myxococcaceae; genus Pyxidicoccus; species Pyxidicoccus xibeiensis. The sequence continues at coordinate 175,509 of NZ_JAJVKV010000017.1, read as the reverse complement.
CCGACTTCTACTGCTGCTGCGCGCTCTCGACCGAGGGTGAATGCGAGATGCGCACGGCGGGGTCATCCACGCGGGTGCCATCCGACCTCACGCGGGTGCCGAGGATGACCTGGAAGGGAGGCTCGTCGATGGCGGGCGCGGCGCTGTAGGCCATGAAGTACTGCCCATCCTGGAAGACGACGTCCTGCTCCACTTCGCGGACGAAGTCGCCGTCCGAGAGCGGGAACCCGTCCAGCGTGGACACCGTCCCATCAGGCTTCACGAGGTTGCCCCGGATGGAGAAGCGGTCCGGGCCCACCCGGCTCCAGGTCGCGAGCACCCGCTGTCCGTCCGAAGCGAGCGAGGGAAGGACGTCATCGCCAGGGTCCGTCGAGGAGAGGAGGAAGCCATCCGCATCGGGTACGGAGCCATTGGGCCTCACGAACGTCCCGAACAAATCCCGGGTGCCATGGCGCGTATCGCTCCAGGCGACGAAGAAGCCCTGCTGCGTGCCGACGACGTCCAGCCAGGTCTGCGCCCCGGGGGTGTCCGAGATGAGGATGCCCGTCGGGTCGAGCACGGCCCCATCGCTCGTCACGCGGGTGGCGAGGAGCTTCGGGGTGGTGTCGCCAAAGCGAGTGTCGCTCCAGGCGACGAGGAACCGGTTGTCGGACCAGGCCACCGGGACGCCGAACGAGGAGAGCGCCACCGCATCGGATGCGAGGGTGAGCTCCTGGGTGCGCACCCCGGTGTCGTGAGACTTCACGAGGACTCCGCGAATCCTCCGGGGGTCCCCGAAGTCGGACCAGGCCACGAGACACCTGCGCCAGGTGCAGGCAATGCCAGGCGTGGAGGACGGGTCTCCGCTGATGTTCACGATGGGCAGCACCGGACCGTCCACCGTCCCATCCGGCTTCACCCGGGCCAGGAACAGGGAGTGCTCTCCCTGCCAGACGACGAGGAATTGCCTGCCATCGTAGGCGACGGCGGGGGCTCCTGCCTGGACCGAGGGAGAGGGATTGAGCGTGAGGGATTCCGGGTCGAGCAGCCTGCCGCCCTTCGACACGCGCGCGGCGAGGAGCTCTCCCGGCCGGCTCCCATCCCGCCAGACCACGAGAGAGCGGGTTCCATCCGAGGCCACCTCGGCCCCGGAGGCAAAGGATGGCGTGGACCACGTGGGCCCGGGGTCCTGCTCGCAGCTGTCATTCAGGGTCAGGCTGGAGCCCGTACTCAAGGTGACCTCCAGAGGCTGCGCGGGCCTCGCGGCTTCCGAAGCGCCTCCCCAGGCCGTGAGGGTGAGCGTGCCCAGCAACAACCCCGTCCGGCGCCATCCCAGAGCCCCGGTCCTGACATCGTGTGTTCGCATGATGAATGTGCCTCTTTCAGCGTAAGTGCCCACGTGTCAGGGACGGGCGCGCGCACTTGTGAAGATGGCCGAGCCGGCGCAGGAGTCGGCCCCGGCAGCCCGGGCGGGTCCAGTCGCTGGCTGGCGCTTCAGCCGCGGGGGCTACCCGCGCACCACCATGGGTGAGCTCTCAACTCCAGTAAATCGAGCTTTTTACGCTCTCCCCTAACTGCGACGATGAAGCCAGGAGGGAAGAGAACTCATGAAGAGCGCCCGTGTCGTCGTGCTGCTGGCCACCCTGTCCACCTCCATCGCCGGATGTGGAGACGGACAGCCCCTGGAGCCCGAGCCCTCGCTGGAGCGGGACTCGATGCCACGGCAGCTCGCCGGGGTCTGCGACGGCGTCACCTGCAGCGGCCACGGCGTCTGCCGGGACGAGGCTGGCACCGCGCGCTGCATCTGTGACGAGGGCTTCACGGGCCCCGCCTGCGCCACGCGCGGTGGCGACTACGGGCGACGCACGCTGCTCGTGCCGGGGCTGGCGGACCCGGACGTCTACAAGGAACACGACGACCTGTTCTTCCTGTCCGGCACCGGCAATGGCTGGCAGCTGCCCATCTACGAGACGCGCGACCTGACGAGCTTCCAGCTCAAGCGCTCCTATGACCCGTCGGTGGCCGACCCCGTCCACGACTACTGCTTCCTGTGGGCGCCGGACCTCGGCAAGTACAACGGGGCCTACCAGCTCTACTTCTCCGCCCACCGGGTGCCCAACGGCGCACCGTGCCCTCCGTCCGGCCAGGACGTGACGACCTTCGTGGCCACCGCGCCAGACTTGAACCTCCACTTCGGCGCGCCCCAGCCCATCAATGCCAACACGACGTGGCCGCGCACCTCCACCGCCACGGGCTGCCTGCCGCAGGGCTGCAACCGGAACATCCGCATCGACTCGGCCACGTACAACGACACGTCGGGGCGCTGGTTCTTCTATGTCTGGTTCGACCGGGGCAACAACATCTCCTCCTTCAACACCGCGGCCCCCGGCACCGTCTACAACCACGCGGGCCCGGCGGTGTTCGCGACCCCGGCCTACGAGGAAGGCATCAACGAGGCCCCCGAGGTCTTCAAGCGCAATGGCCTGTACTACCTGCTCCTCAGTGGCGGTTGGTACAACAGCCAGTACGCCATGTATTACATCATGGGTGACTCCATTCCCCAGCTCACGCGGGCGCGGGCGGTGCGGCGGCTCTCCCAGCCCCTGCGCAACTCCGCCGGCAGGCTGGTTCAGTCCCACGGCCACAACGTCATCGTCGAGCGCCGGGGTGAGTACTTCAATGTCTTCCATGTCGGCGCCTTCGACGCCGCCGGCAACCTCACCTCGCGCAGCACGTACAAGCAGCGCGTCGCCTTCAAGCCGGACGGCTCGCTGCACTCGTTCAATCAGGTGAACGTCCGCTGGAACAAGCTGACCGGCTACAGCTACTCGCTCGACGTCGTGCTGCGCGACGGGTCTGTGGTTGGCCCATGCCTGGCCGTGGGCGTCCTCGGGCAGTCCAACAAGACTGTCTTCGACGGCGTTTGCCGCAGCGCCGGGGACCGCGTGGTGACGAAGGGAGACATCGCCGCCTTCCGCATCTTCTATTCGAACAACAATGTCTGGGGCCCCTTCGTCGAGACGCCCTATGACGGCATCTCTGACGACGTGGCCCTGTCCCTGCCGGGCGGCTACACGCCCTTCGTGGACCTGAACTGGAGCGAGGAGGAGACGCCCGCCCAGTACTCCATCGACGTGCAGCGGCGCGACACCGGCGCGTGGATTGGCCCGTGCATCGGCGTCACCTCCGTCAACAAGAGCCTTTCGTGGACGTACCAGGGACGCTGCGACACGCCCGGCATCAACGTGCCGTACTCCAACATCCAGGCCTTCCGCATCTGCTCGGCGGTGAATGGCGACTGGGCCCATGCCCGCTGCGGCGCCACGCCGTATGACGGGCTCGGCATGCACTCGCACATCGTCATCCCCTGAGCCGCCCGCATTTCCCCGGAGGGTGTGCATCTGCGACGATACCACCCGGAGGCCCACACCCCATGTTCCTGGCTGTCATGACGAGCGCGCTGCTCGCGGCAACGCCCTTCTCCGTCACCATCGAGCCCCTGGGCTTCTCCGCCCGGTCAGACGGCGAGCAGGTGACGGTGGAGAAGGTGAAGAAGGGCAGCGTCGCCGCGAAGGTGGGGCTTGCGCCCGGGATGCGAATCGAGCGTATCAACTCGCCCATGCGGCTCTTCGCGCGCAAGCCCATCACCGAGCTCAACGAGACCGACCTGCACGACGCGCTCATGCCCGCGTGGGAGGAGCCGCTCTGGCTCACGGTCCGCGTGGGCGAGAAGCAAGCAGAGATGCAGCTCGCCCGGAAGGACCGCCCCCCGGCCGAGGAGTTCCCCGTCATTCCCCTTCCACCCGAGCAGCTCCTTCGGCTGACGCCCAGGCAGCATGCGCGGTACATGGCGCGCCTGGGGAGCTACTACAATTCGGATTCGGAGCCCCAGCCCAAGCCCGCGCTCAGGCTCGAGCAGGGAGCCACGGCACACGTCGTGGGCGGCAAGCTCAAGGAGGTGGATGGCGGCGGCGCCACGCCCGCGTGGGTCTACGCCCGTGCCACCCTCGATGCGAACTGCCAGCGGACGCTCGAGAAGGTGGTCCTGCGCGGCACCACGCCCGGCCTGCCCCGGACCTTCACACGCAAGCCGGGCTTCGCTGAGTACAACGCCCGCTTCGAAGTCGACCTTCCGCTCTGGAAGCCCGCCGCGGTGACCCGGGCCTGCACCTCCAAGACCTCCTCGCTCACCGTCCCGCTCGTCGCGGACATGTACTGCAAGGGTGTCCCCGTCCAGAAGACGAAGCTCACCGCGACGCTGGCAGTGGAGTGCAAGCAGGAGCCGGCTCCCGGCGATGAAGACCTCCGTGGAGACTTCTCGCTGCTGGTGCTGGAGCGGCCCGGAGACACCCTCCGCCCCGGGCAGCTCGCCGTGGGCGCCAAGGGGAACGTCGAGCTGAGGGTCTACCTGGGCAACGTCATCCCCCGCCCTTCCGAGGCCACCCTGGTGGAGCTCGATGCGAAGGGGAAGGTCTCCCGGCGGTTCGGCAAGGAGAAGGTGCCGGAGGATGAGTCCTCCGACCAGACGTTCCAGGTCGAGCTGGACACGAAGGAGCCCCGCACCGTGCGGCTGGCCCTGGAGGTGCGGTTCCCCGATGGGAGCGTCGTGCTGGGCCCGCCGGAAGAGGTGGAGGTCGTCACACCGGAGCAGGTGGCCGAGGAGCGGCGGCAGATTGAAGAGGCCCACGAGCGGATGCAGTCCTTCCAGCGCAAGCTCCTGGACGCCCGGAAGGACCCTTGCGAGAAGATTGAAGCCACGGTGGCCTGGCTCAAGGCCCAGCCCGAAATCGAGTGGGCTTCCGGTGATGGTAGCCACTCGTTCTCGTACCAGGTGAAGGGCGCACTCGCGCCGCTCATCTTCTCGTGTCACTCGCCTTGAGCGCCACGCGGCAGCGATTGCTTCACCCGGTCTTGAATTTCACAAGATAGACGGACAGCAAGCGTCGAACGCCGGCCAGTCCATCTCAATCAGAAATCCGGCTTCCTCGCTATTGATGACTGTCTGTACAGTCGCCATGGGACGGAGCAGGCGTGGCCCCCGTCCCGAGTTCCGACCCGGTCCACGCGCAGGGAGCTCCTATGAAGAAGATGCTGATGATGGGTCTCATGGGTCTGATGATGGGTGCCGGCGCCGCCTTCGCTACCGCGACGGTGGGCGGCGAGGAAGCTACCGCCATGCCCTGCTGCTCAAGCTGTGACAGCGCCTACGAGTACTGCTACGCGAACTGTACGACCCCGTCGTGCTACGACACCTGCGAGACGCGGTACATCCGCTGCTCCGGCTACTGCAGCTGGAGCTGCTGAGTCCTGACGTCCCCGGGCCCGCCGCTGCTCGCTCCGAGGGTGGCGGGCCCCGCTTCCAGGTCCTGTGAAACAGCAATCGTGCCACCGGACTGCAACCCCGGGTGTCGCACACCATGGGCCGCTGGAACATCTACTCGGTTGCTACAGCATCAGCCACTTCATGAGTCAGACTCCCCGGTAGACCCGCCTCGGCCCCAATGGGCCAGCAAGGGAGTCCTCGTGAAGACGATGCGCCGCTGTCTGGCCGTGGCATCCGCCGCGGCCCTGCTGTCCCCGTTCAGCGCTTTCGCGCTGGAGACGTTTCCGCTACCGGTCGGCTACTGGAGCTTCGACCTCTGCGACCCTCGGGGCCTGGATGACTCGACCACGCAGGCTCATGCCACTGCGCGGGAGCAGGCGACGTGCGACGCCGCCGGCCTGTATGGCAGCGCGGCCCGGTTGGATGGCACGGGCGACCGCTTCGAAGCCACCGACGTGGGGCCCTTCACGCTGGGGACCGCGATGACGGTGTCGGCATGGGTGAAGCCGAACGGCTTCGCTGGCAGCCAGGCCGTGGTGAACCAATGGTACGGCAAGGACTCCTGGCTCCTTTCCCTGGAGGGACAGGAAGCCCAGTTCGCGGTGGTCTTTCCGGTCGGCACCTGGGGCACGGGAGTCATCGCGCGTGCCCACATTGGCTCCATGGAGCCGAACAACTGGATCCACATTGCAGGGGTGTACACGGGGGAGGACCTGAAGCTGTATGTCAATGGCTCGGAACTGAAAGTGGTCCCCCGGCCCGCCAACCTCCCCGCCACCATCCAACCCACCACCAGGCCGATCTCCATTGGCAACAACCCGTGGCAAGGCGCCGCGGGACCCAACGGGCTCAACGGCCTCATCGACGAGGTGAAGCTGTTCAACGTGGCGCTGACCCATGCCCAGGTGCAGAGCCTGGCGGCCACGCCCGCCCTCTCCACGCGCGGGCTGCACCTGTACGCGAGCGCCTACCCCTACCTCAGTGTGGACAATTACTTTGCACGCGACCTGGATATCCTCCAGACGATTGGCAACGTGAACTCGGTGAAGACGAACATCTTCTCCTTTGCCGGCCATGAATATCAGGCCGACATGCTCAACGATCAGAAACGGAAGCTGCGCGAAATCAAGGCGGCGGTGGGAAATCATGCAACTTTTGTCCTGCGCGCGGAGCCCGCTGCGGAATTCAACGACATCCAGGAAGGCGTCTCATGGGAGGACCGCGGACGAGCCTTCGCGACGCGGTTGGCGTCCACCCTTCTCTACGCACGGAACGAACTGAAGTTGCAGCACTTGTTCGTGGAGGTGGGAAATGAACCCAACCTCAAGGTGGAGTATGGTGGATGGGTGGAGGGAGCGTCTCCTTCTGCCGTCATGGACAACTACAACGCCTTCTTCCATGGCTTCTACCTTGGCCTGCAGGCGGAAAATCTGGGCGATGTGCCACTCGTCTACGCAGGCCTCAGCCCTGGCTCCGCGGCGACCCTTGGCACCGCCTCGGAGTGGTACAAGAATCCTGGAGTGCGCCAGCACATCATTTCCTACGCGGCACGGATTGGTGTGCACACCTACTGGGCCTGGCCGACTGAGAATGGCGTGTGTAACTCAAGTCGGGAGCGGGCTGGAGATGGGGACGGCCGCAACTATCGAACGTTTCGCAACCTGCTGGAAGACCCGCAGTGGGGGCCTGTGTCGGGTCGCATGCCGATGATCATCACGGAGTTCAACTCCAACAAGCAACAATACATGTGCGGCGCCCCCACACCGAATCTGGAAAACGCCCATGCGGCCGATTACTGCGAATGGTGGAGACAACAGAATGCCGATGCCGCAGCCTACGGGGTGGAACAGGCCCTGGTCTATATGACGTCTTCCGATGACGAGGGGCACCATCTCAACCACTCCCTGTCGGACGACCACCTGGACGACATCCAGAACTGCCGCTGACCCAAGGCTCGGGTGACGCGCTCGGCCGAGTTTCCGAGTCCTGACGTCCAAGGGAGGCCGCCGCCGCTCTCTTCGAGGGCTGCGGCGTGTAGTTGGGTGGGTAGGGAGTCGCCGCTCAGTCGAGGAAGCGGCGCTCCCAGCGGCGCGTCTCCTCAGGTGTGAGGTTGCCCCAGTATTTCCCATGTGAGTAGAGCCAGGGCTCAAGTACGCGCGCCAGTTCGCGGTAGTGTGGCAGTGTGTCACCCTGCTCCAGGTCGCCCGCCTCCGGCCACTCGCCCAGCGTCACGACGGCCTGGTCGCCTTCCAGTTCCTGCACGGTGGTACCGGGCGCGTGCAACCGGGTGCGAAGGCCCTCCACGCCTCCCAGCTCACCTAGAACGGGTTGACCGAGGAACGTGAGCCAGGCAGGACCTCTCAGCCGTGTGCCGAGCCTGCTGGACAGGGTATTCAAGTCCGGAATGTCGATGCCAGGATGACGGGAGCTCACCTGACGGATGATGGGCGTGTTGCTGCGCAGCCAAGACCACATGAGAAATGAGAGCCCGGCCTGACCTGAGTTGAAGGGCAATCCATCCCCCAACTCCAACGCCAGCTCTCGCACCCGCCCGGGGCCGTGCTCGCGCATGAACTCGGTAGGAAGCCAGAACGACACGACGGAGGTCGCATCAGGAATCAAGTTCGTGACATGGGGATTTCCGAAATCGGTCCCATGATAATGGAACGCGTAGCCGAGCTCGGAGCCATGCCCCTCCCTCAGCGCGATATTCGCAGTGCGCTTTCCGGAAAGCCTCTGCCAGACGGTGTGCCAGCCGTTTTCATCGAGCTGTTTCCATCCACCATTGTGGTCATCATACAGGCCGAGCGACTTCTGCCCCACCGCGCGACAATACACGCCAAGAGCATTCCTCACGGCTTGTTCGATTTCTTCATGAGTCCGGCGCATGAAGAACGTGATGCTCACGCCATCCCGGAGGACAACTACAGTCACATCCTCATCCTCGAGATGGTGATGAGCGCGAATATGGGGGTATCTATCTACCATCGGGTAATTCCCCAGCCTGGAGAGACACGAGCAGACTTCACCTCCAGCATCAAGAGCCTGCTGTAAGCCTCTCCCTGGCTCAGCCCGGCGTATGGATGCCCTTCCGGATACCTGTTCCAGTCCGGCTCCTTTGTGTCAGCACAAGGGAACTTGAAGTCATAGGCAGTCAAGGCCTTGAGCGGGTCTCCTGATGCGTGCAACACAACATCGGGAACCAGCGTCCCCAGCAACAGGTGGAAGAGTCCATCAGCCAGCCAGAGCTTTACCTCTTCCGGGTCCAGCAAACGGAGCCGTCCCGTCTTCAGGTCCCTATGGTATCGAGGCTCGACACTGAAGTTGCCCGGCACTGCTTCCCCCAGCTTCGCCTCGGCGCACTTCAGCGCCACCTCGTGCTTCGCGGTTCCCAGGTCCATGGCCCACGTCACGGGGTTGTTCCTGGCGTCCCGTCTCACCACCTTCTCGCATTGCTCCCGCGTGGGGCGCTTTCCCTGCCCGAAGACCCGCTCATTGACCTCGAAGTTCGCCAGCTTCGCGCATTCAATCAGGACTTCCTCGACGCGCTCCAGGTCCGCGGCCTCGAGCAAGCGCAGCGTGGCGGTGGCCGTGCGAACCGCGGAGGCCGCACGCGAGAGCCAGGGGATGACCGCATCGTCCCCAACCTGGGTGTAGCACGCGGGATTGCGCAGACAGACACTCGTCGCCGAGTCCGCCGACTGTGCATAGCGCCCGTGCGCCCCCCGCCCCATCGCGGTCGGACCGCTGCACGCGGCCAGCAGCGCCACAGCGGAGAGCAGCAGCAACTTGCCGCTCACTTGTCGAACCGGATGACGCGCTCAATCCGATACATGAACGGCTCGCCCAGCGGCTTCAGGAGCATCAGGTCCGCGCGCTGCCCCAGCTTCACGGCGTGCTGCCCGGGCCGCGTCAGCCGCAGGGTGCTGCCCTCCTTCGCATTGCCTCCTGACACTGGCACGGCGAACAGCCCCGCCCCGTCCACCGTCTCCAGCGCCCCCAGCACCCGCAGGTCTCCCAGCTCCTCCACCCTGCCGACGTGAAGGAGCTCCAGCGCCTTGCCCTTCCCTCTCACCTCGCGCGTGACGGTGATGCCCACGTCCGCCGTGAAGGGCTTGCCGTCCACTCCGAACAGCCCCACGCCCCGCAGGAGCAGGTAGACGAGCCCCGAGCTCTGGTTCTCCGGAATGGACTCGTAGCGCGACACATCCGCCTCCGCCGCCTTGCCCGTCGCCAGCGCGTCCAGCGCCGTGGCCAGCGCCACGAAGTTGAGCCGCACCAGCGGCATGTCCGGCTCCCGCGACGGCCACGGCCCCGTCTCGATGAGCACCGATGGCGTCCCCCAGCGCGTCATGTTGTCGCCAAAGGCCCGTGCCTCGAAGGAGTCGTCGTAGCGGCCCACCTGCCCCGGCACCAGCGTCTCCACCGCGTCGCGAATCACCGCGCACACCTTCTTCGCCAGCACCCGCCCCGGGTTGTCGCTCCGCGCCTCGTCGAAGGCCGCCGCCAGCAGCGAAATCGACGCCGGCTTCCCCGTCCGCCCCACCGCGTGACGCCAGCCCTGGTTGTGCAGGTTGAAGCCGATGAACGGCTGCAGCCTGTCCCGCAGCCCCTTGAGCGCCCGCGCCTCCGGCGTCTGCAGCGCCAGCGCGTCCCGGTTGATGTCGATGCCCTGCGCGTTGCGGCGCTGGAAGCGCTCCGCTCCGTCCGGGTTGAGCATGGGCACCGCGTGCAACGTCAGCTCGGTGAGCAGCCTCGCCACCCAGGGCTCCTCCCGGTGCGTCCGCACGTACTCCAGGAAGTCCAGCAGCGCCGTCGTCGCCGTCGGCTCGTCACCATGCATCTGCGACCAGAGCAGCACGTGCCGTGTCCCCGTCCCCAGAGACACGTGGTACAGGGCGCGCCCCTCCACCGAGTGCCCCACCACCTCCAGCTGGAACAGCTCCGGAGCCCGCTCCTTCAGGGCCTTCAGGTGCCGCTCCACGTCGCCGTGGCGCACCAGCGGCGGCAGGGGCAGTTCCTTCGAGTGGACTTGCTCCCAGAGCGTCGCGAGCACCTGGGGGGCCGGAACAGCAGCGGAGGAGGAAGTCGTCATGGGCGGTCTCTGGGCGTGGACGTCGCGGGAGATGCCAAGCAACACCACCGTGCACAGCAGGAGCAGCCGGAGGTCGGGTCTGGGCCAGGGCGTCACGGGGCCTCACCGTAGCGAAGGATGGCCAGCCCCGCCGTGGGATTCAGCGCCCATGCCGCGGCACGGCCGTCCGCCTGGCTCCCGGACGGGTGTCTCGTGGCCCTGGCGCGGTACTAGAGTGACGCCCCATGCGAGAGCCAATCCGGGCCCAGCCCCTCACGCGGGAGGCCTTCTCCCCCTTCGGCGACGTCATCGGCCTGGAGCTCGCCGGCGGCACCAGCGCCAACCAGGGCACCGCCACCCGCTTCGACCACGTCGCCCGGCTCGGTGGCAGCCGGCCGGACGCCCAGCCCAACCTCGCCGTGTTCCGCTCCGTGGCGAAGTCCCTGCCCTTCCAGGTCCGGCTGCTCGAACGCCACCCGTGCTCGTCGCAGCTGTTCGTGGCGCTCGCCTGCCAGCGCTTCCTCGTCGTCGTGTGCCCGGATGACGCGCGCGGCGAGCCCGACCTGTCCCAGCTCCGCGCCTTCGTGTGCGGCCCCGGCCAGGGCGTGAACTACCGCGCCGGCCTCTGGCACCACCCCATCATCGCACTCGACGGACCGGCGGATCTGTTGATGCTCGCGTGGGAGGACGGCACGGCGCGCGACTGCGAAGAGCGTCCCCTCGCCGAGTCCTACTTCGTCACCAGCGACTGAAGGGCCGGCGGGTCCAGCCGCGTCTCGCGCAGCACGCCTGCTTCATTGCGAAACTCGACCAGCGGGTGCCGCACCGGCTCCAGCCGCTGGTCCGGGTGCAGGAGCGCGCCCCCGCCCAGCGGAATGCCGATTCCTCGCGCCCCCGGGCCCGCCTCCCGCATCGCCCACTTCAGCTCCTTCCACTCCGGCTGCTCATGGACGCCGACCAGGAAGGGCGCCAGGCCCAGCGGTGTGAAGAGGGACTCCCCGCTGAGGGAACCCTCGCTCCACGCCCTCGCCGCCAGCTGCATCGCCCCCGCGGAGATGCCGATGAGGATGGCGCCTCCGGCGTGACGCTCACGGAGCAGGGGCTCCACGCCGTTGCGCTGGAAGGCGTCCCAGCCCAGCCGGGGGTCTCCTCCCGCCAGCAGGATGACGTGCGCCCGAGCGAGCCACGCGAGGTCCTCGGCCGTGGGCTCCGACGGAATCATCCGGCAGCGGGTGATGCCGGCCAGCTCCATGGCCCCTGTGAAGAGCTCGAAGTACGCGGGCTCGTCACCGTTGGAGGCGCCCAGGTAGGCCGCATGGAGCGGCTGACCGCCCTGCTCCGCCCGCGTCAGCGTGTGGAGGCAGTCCAGGAAGGGCCTGCCTTCACTCCGCCAGAACAACAGCGAGCTGTCCGCGAGGAGGAAGAGGGGCTTGGGCGAGGAGCTCATGGACTACTGCTGGTAGGCGGGACTGTTGCGGTAGTCAACGTGCCAGGCCTTCGGCAGCCGCGCCAGCACCGGGCCCGTCTTCGCCTTCGGCCCGCTCAGCTCCGCCTGCATCGTGTTGTCTCCCACCCGGAAGCCATTGGCATACATCGTCCGGTCCAGCTTCCCCGCCGCCAGCAGCTCCTGCTCCGTGCCCAGCGTCAGGTTGTACACCTGCCCCGCGTACGCCTCGCGCTTCACCGTCGTCAGCGTCGCCGCACCCGCCTGCGTCATCACCCGGTCGCCCACCTTCAGCGCCGCGGCCGCCACCGCCCCCTTGGACGTCAGCACCGGGTGCGTCTCCGTCAGCAGCACCTGGTGCCCCTTGTCGTCTCCCAAGCGCACCAGCGGCTTGTCCTCTCCGCCCCGCGACACGTCCGTCACCGTCAGCAGCAGCCCGCTGTCGTTGGCCACCACCTTCTCGCCCCGCTGGATGGACTCCACCGGCACGCTCGTCCCGTCCGCACGGACAATCTTCGTCCCCTCCGCCATGCAGCTGTTCCACACGTACAGGTCCCACCGGCCCTGGGTCTTGCCGCGGAAGGTGAAGTTGCGGGGGACCTCACCCAGGCCGCAGTTGGCCCGGCTGTTGATGGTCAGCGCGAACTCCAGCACCTCGTTGGCGATGCGGGCCATGGTGCAGTCCCCCGACGAGCCAATGCCGTTGGCCTCGCTCGACAGGTTCAGCAGGCGGTTGATGGGAATGGTCCGCGTATCAGGGTGGCTGTTCAGATAGGCGACCATTTCCGCCGACAGGTCCACCGAGCTGACGCAGGTGCCGCCCCCGTACTGCTTGGTGAGCCGCAGCTTCGTGACCAGCGTGTTGACGGACTTGAGCTTGCAGTCGACCAGGGCGCCGTTGACCACTTCGGCCCCTGAGTCAAAGGTGAGCTTCAGGGGCACGTAGACCTTCGAGGAGTCGAAGGACGTCCCTGGCGCGAACCTGAAGACGGCCGCCGAGTCGCCCGTCCACGGGACCTCCGTCTTGCGGAGCGCCACCCCCACTGCATTGGCCGAGTAGGGCTGCATCGCATCGTTCACCACGGCGTAGTCGCAGTCCGTGCCACCGCGCAGCTGGCAGGAGTTGATGCGCGTTCTGGGCGCGGTGCTCGAGCTCGGGGCCAACCGGGGATGGTCGAGCGCAACGCCGACCGGGACGCTGGTCACCGCGTCCTTGGCGGACGTGAAGGTGATGACCTCCTCTCCGGTGTTCTCGTTCATCGCAATCATCATCGAGTCGACGATGATCTGCCGTTGCATGTTCACCGCCAGCTTCGGGTTGACGGACACCTTGTCGAAGTTCGTCCCCTTCGCGTACTCCTCATCCGCGGCCGAGGCGACGATGGTGCTGTCCGTCTCCGGGTAGTTGGAGTTGTACGCCACCACGTCCGCATAGATGTAGCTGGCGCCGTTGAGGCACGAGCTCACCGGGCCGCTCAGATAAGGCCGCTCACCGTTCACCGCGGCCTGGGTGTTCATCAGGATGAAGTGGTCGCAGCCCCAGGCGTTCGCCGTCAGCGTGGAGCGGCCGATTCCCGGCTCCCCGCGCGTCAGCGCCTTCTGCCGCGCCATGGCCAGCCGCTCGAACAGGCGTGGCGAGTTGCGCTGCGACTTCCCCGCCGCATGCAGCCGGTTCATCACGAACCGGTGCTGCGTCGGGTCCGCCAGGTCGATGCGGATGAAGTCCTCCAACTCCTTCGACTCCCGCTGGTCGAACACCCGCCGCATGTGCTGGGAGTCCGCCTTCAGGGTGGCCTGGTCCATTCCCTCCGTGAGCGGTCGCAGCGTTCCAGCCCAGGCCCCCGTCGTCGTCAACGCGGCAAGAGGCATTGCAGCGGCGCACAACTTCTTCCACTTAGACATGTACATGACTGCTCCTTGGGGTGTGAGAAGGCGTTCCCCGGACCGGGGTTCTTGAAAAGAGTTGGATGTTCCAGGCTGCGCTATTCGAAGGCGTTGCCGCAGACGGCGGCCGCGCCCTCGGAGAGGGATGACCAGACGGCCATGGCATGGCCGCCCGTGCTCAGTGCGACCTGGGGCCGGGTGCCGCTGCCACCACAGCCCGTGTCGAGATGTGTCGCGGGGCTCCAGCCCCTGCCCGCCACGTAGCGGCTGGCGGCAATCCGGCTCAGGGGGCCGTGCTCCTCTTCCCAGACGGCCACGGCATGGCCACGCGCGTCCACCGCCAGCTGAGGCGTGCGTGCGCTTCCCGCGTCATGGGTCTCCAGGACGAGCGCCTGGCCCCAGCCGGCGCCGGCCGTGTAGTGGTTGGCCAGGATGCTGTTGTGCGCCCCGTCGAACTGGGACCACACCACCACCGCGTTGCCGGCTGCGTCGAAGCGCACCTGGGGGTCGATGGAGTGGCCCACCAGGTCCGCGTCAATCGCGAGTGGCAGGTCCCAGCCCACGCCGGGCACGTACCGGCGGCCCTGGAGCGTCTGACGCCCGTCCTCCAGCCGCAGCCAGGCCAGCAAGGCCGTGCCGTCCGCCGCCACGTCCACCGTGGGGGCGGTGGTGTCCGCCAGCGCGTCGTCGAGCCGCTCGGGCTCGGACCAACCGGCGCCGTGCGAGTAGTGCCGGGCCCAGGCGGTGCTCTGGCTGCCGTCGAAGCGGGACCAGGTGGCCACCGCCTCGCCCGCGCCGCTCATGGCGACGTCGAGCTCCCAGGTGTCACCCGGGAAGGTCTCCACATCGATGTCGATGCGCTCCGCGCGGCTCCAGCCCTCCCCTGGCGTGTACCGCGCGGACCAGAGGTTCTCCGAGAAGCTGTCCAGGTCGAACTGGGACCAGACGGCCAGCACGCGGCCCAGGTCATCACCGGCGAGCTGGAGGACGGTGACATCACCGCCGTTGCGGCTGTCGACAGGCGCCGGCAGCGCCCAGCCCTGGCCGGGCAGGTAGCGGCTGAACATGAGGGAAGCCGCCCCGCGCTGCTGTACCCAGACCGCCACCATGGAGCCATCGGCCCCGGCGACGAGCTCGGGCGCATTCGACGTGCCGTCCAGGGTCGCATCGACGGCGCTGGTGGGCTCCCAGCCGACGCCGGGCGTGTACCGGCTGAACCAGAGGTCCTGACGGCGGCCCTCGGGCTGCACCCACACGGCCAGCAGGCGGCCGTGGGAGTCGAGCGCGAGCCGTGGCGACGCCGCCGGTCCCTCCACCTGACGGTGCACGTGCTCGCCCGCGCCCCAGGCACCGTCCCGGGTCGTGAAGCTCCACGCGTGGCTGCTCGCCAGCGTGGCCCCGCTGGCGCCGCGCACGCCCGCCGACACGGTGGCGGTGTAGTGGCCCAGCAGCGCCAGGCGCCGCGCGGGCGTGAAGGTGGCCACCTGTCCCTGGACGTCCACCGCGCCATCCACCGGCAGGTCGCCGTGCAGCAGCGTGAGCGTGGCCTCCGTCACGGTGGAGGGCTCCAGGTCCTCGGAGAACGTGACGGCCAGGGGCGACAGCACGTCGGCTCCGGCCGAGCCCGGCCCTGGCGTGGTGGAGAGGACCGTCAGCGCCGAGCCCGCATCGCCCGCGTCGACGTGCCAGGTGCTGGCGTCCGAGGGCATGGGGCCACGCGGGTCACCGGGCGTGTCTTCACAGCCCAGGACCAGGGCGACGCTCACGAGGAAGAAGCCCAACAGGGTCGTACCGCGATTCATGGAAGTTCCCATAAGAGGGTGCACTCGCGGTGCAGCCCGTGAGGCAGGTGGAGGAAGGACGGGGGATGGAGAGAGGGGCCCCGCCCCGGCGACGCGCTACCGCCAGGGCGGGGAAGCAGCGTGAGTCGCTACCGCTGGAAGGACGGGCTGTTGCGGTAGTCCGCGTGCCAGGCCTTCGGCAGCCGCGCCAGCACCGGGCCCGTCTTCGCCTTCGGCCCGCTCAGCTCCGCCTGCATCGTGTTGTCTCCCACCCGGAAGCCATTGGCATACATCGTCCGGTCCAGCTTCCCCGCCGCCAGCAGCTCCTGCTCCGTGCCCAGCGTCAGGTTGTACACCTGCCCCGCGTACGCCTCGCGCTTCACCGTCGTCAGCGTCGCCGCACCCGCCTGCGTCATCACCCGGTCGCCCACCTTCAGCGCCGCGGCCGCCACCGCCCCCTTCGACGTCAGCACCGGGTGCGTCTCCGTCAGCAGCACCTGGTGCCCCTTGTCGTCTCCCAGCCGCACCAGCGGCTTGTCCTCTCCGCCCCGCGACACGTCCGTCACCGTCAGCAGCAGCCCGCTGTCGTTGGCCACCACCTGCTCGCCCCGCTGGATGGACTCCACCGGCGCGCTCGTCCCGTCCGCTCGCACAATCTTCGTCCCCTCCGCCATGCAGCTGTTCCACACGTACAGGTCCCAGTTCCACTTGCTCTTGCTGCGGTAGGTGACAGTCCGGTTGACCTCACCCCGGCCACAGTTGGCCTTGGTGCTGATGGTCAGCGCGAGCTCCACCGCCTCGTTGGTGATGCGGGCCATCGAGCAGTCCGCCGCGGCCGTGCCGGCGGCCGGCGTCTCACGCGACAGGTCGAGCAGGCGGTTGACGGGGGCCGTCTGGTGGCCGATGCCGGCGTTGAAGTCCTGCTGCAGGTCGGCCGACGTCACGCACGTGCCGCCCTGGATGGTCTTGATGAGCCGCAGCTTGGTGACCGGCAGCACGGAGGTGATGTTGCACGCCGTCAGGTCGCTGCCCGCGTCGAAGGTGAGCTTCAGGGGAACGTAGACCTTCGAGGAGCTGAAGCTCGTGCCCGTGGGGAACGGGAAGAAGGCCGCTCCGTCACCCGTCCAGCTCGAGATGGCCGGGTTGCGCATCGCGATGCCCGTGGCGCTCGCCGCATAGGGTTGGAGCGCGTTGTTCACCACGGCGTAGTCGCAGTCATTGCCACCCCGGAGCTGGCAGGAGGCGATGCTCGGCTTCACCGCGCCGGAGAACCGGGGGTGCTCCAGGTTGACCGAGGCGGCCACGGTCGTCACCGCGACCTGCGACGCGGTGAAGGTGACGCGCTCCTCCCCCGTGTCCTCGTTCATCGCAATCATCATCGAGTCGATGATGAGCTGCCGCTGCCCGTTCACCGGCAGGCTGGGGTTGACCGCCACCGTGTTGAAGTTCGTCCCCTTCGCGTATTCCTCGTCCGCGGCCGAGGCGACGATGGTCGCGTCCGTCTCCGCGTAGTTCGCGTTCGTCGCCACCACGTCCGCATAGATGTAGCTGGCGCCGTTGAGGCACGAGCCCACCGGGCCGCTGGTGTACTGCCGCTCGCCACTCACCGTGGCGCCGTTGTCCAGCACCACGAAGTGGTCACACCCCCAAGCCTCCGTCGTCAGCGTGGAGCGGCCGATGCCCGGCTCCTTCCGCGTCAGCGCCTTCTGCCGCGCCATGGCCAGCCGCTCGAACAGGCGAGGAGCGTTGCGCTGCGTCTTGCCCGCGGCGTGCAGGCGGTTCATCACGAAGCGGTGCTGCGCCGGGTCCGCCAGGTCGATGTGGACGAAGTCCTCCGTGCTGGCCGGGGCCTTCTTCTCGAACAGCCGGCGCATGTGCTGGGCGTCGGCCTTCAGGGTGGCCTGGTCCAGGCCCTCCGTGAGCGGCCGCAGCGGCCCGGCCCAGGCCCCGGTCGCCGTCAGCGCGGCGAGCGGCAGGACAGTGGTGAACAACGACTTCCATTGAGACGAGGAACGGTGGGTCTTCATGGAGCTTCCTTCGGAGATACGGGGGTTGGGTTGAGAGACAGGGTCTGCGTGGGTGGAGTCAGTTGCAGATGTTGCACAGCGCCTGCGCCTCCTCGACGCAGATGGAGTCCCAGTTGCTGGAGCAGCACACGCTGTCGACTTCACAGACCGTGGCGGCGCAGGGGTGACAGGTGGCGGGCAGCGGTCCGCCCATGACACAGGTGCTGTGAGCGCAGCCGCGGGGCCGGTTGAGGAACTCCTC
This sequence comes from Pyxidicoccus xibeiensis, assembly GCF_024198175.1. Taxonomy (NCBI): domain Bacteria; kingdom Pseudomonadati; phylum Myxococcota; class Myxococcia; order Myxococcales; family Myxococcaceae; genus Pyxidicoccus; species Pyxidicoccus xibeiensis. The sequence goes on along the minus strand of NZ_JAJVKV010000017.1, from coordinate 157,756 downwards.
GAGGATGGCCTTGCGGTGCGGCAGGAAGACGTTGGTCAGCGCGGGGGAGATCTGGAAGCGCGGGCCCTCCGGCCCGTTCTCGGTGGACTCGGCCACGTGCACGAAGCCGAGCGAGCCGGGCCACTGGAGCCCGCCGCCCAGGTTGGCGCCGTTGCTGAGCTGGTGGCAGCCCGCGCACGACAGCGCCTGCGCCCGAGCGACCAGGTTCTCCGGCGTCAGCGTGCTGCCGAGGGCCGTCAGCTGCGCCTGCATCCTCGGCTTCACCGTGCCGCCGCTGCCGAACTGCGCGACGTAGTTGTTCTCGAAGGACTGCTGGTCGCTCTGCGCGCCGTTGAAGCGGTCCGGGACGGTGTAGTTGAAGGCGTTGAGGTCATTGACCGCCAGGCCCGCCACCACCGCCGGACTGGCCAGCAGGTCCCGGAAGTCCGCCGTGGTCGGATGCGCCGACCCCGGGCTGAAGAGCCCACCGAACGGATTCACCTTGTCCGTGGAGATGGTGGCCTTCAGCGTGCAGCTGGCGCCCACGCAGTTGCGGGTCAGCTTGAACTCACGGAGCAGCCAGTTGCCGGCCATGAACTGGTTGGTGCGCAGCTGGCCCGTGGCCCGCCCCGTCGCGGCGCCATAGTTGTCGAGGTGGATGACCGGCATGAAGCCCGGCAGGCCGTTGAAGTAGAAGTCCCTCAGCTTCGTGGCCCGGTCCGTGACCGAGTTGTTGATGGAGAGGCCCTCCCAGAGCTCCGCCACCGGGAGGCAGCCGTCCAGCCCCAGCGCGGGGGTGGGGTTGGGCAGCACCGCCTCGAAGATGACGAGGTTGCGGCCGCCACTGGGGTTCTTGGCGAAGACGATGCGGTATTCGCCGCAGTCGGAGCCGTCCGCCGGGGCGAGGTCGAAGCGCATGGCCAGCCCGATGGGCGAGTAGAAGTCACTGCTGCCCGGGTTGCTGAAGGGGTCGCGCTGCGCCTGGACGCCCTCCCCCGGACGGCAGGCATAGGGGAAGCCGTTGAAGATGGGGCGGTTGGCGCCATCCACCTGGTCGTTGCAGTGCTCGCCCAGGCCCAGGCCCGGCCTGGGGTTCTGCGTGTCCCAGAGCTGCCGGAAGAGCTGGAGGCTGGTCAGCCCGGGCACGCCACTCTGGGCCACGAGCTGGTCCATCACCGCCTTGAAGGAGAACTGGGAGAGGATGGCCGTCTCGGTGACGAACAACGAGCGGCGTGGATTGATGCTCACTCCCGCCATCGCGCTGGTGCGCTCGGGCGTGGGGACCGCGCCGATACCGCCGCGCTCCGAGTGCAGCCGCTCGACCTCGCGGGGCGGGGCCTCTACCGAGACAGGCTCGGCCCCGGGTTGCGTGTCACATGCGGACAGGAAGAGTGCGACTGGCAAAGCCAGACACACGGACAGGATACACTTCGACATGACGCCCCCTCGACCTCCATCCCTGATGACGGGACGGGGCCTGGATAAACAAGTCGGTGAGTACACGTGAGGAACAGGAAGGCCCTGCTCGAGACCGGGTGGGAGGCCGCCACCCGAGCGCTTCCTGGTTGCTGTTGATGGGCGCGGCTACTTCGCGAACGATTCAGCTCAGCTGCGGTGCGCCCAGGAAAGAGACGGAACCGTATTTATTTCCTTGGATTGTTTCGTGTATTTGCCGAAGCGGCGCGCCTCGTACCGCAGGGCAAATGGAACCCCAGGAGCACGCGACGTGCCAGGAGCCGTTCCCGACGGAGGACACCGCTGCTGCCTCGAAGTTGCGTCCTCTGACAACGCTGTTGCTTCCGCATGGGACGCAGGTCTCGTGTCAGCGAAAAGGGTATACTTCCAGCCCTCATCACCCCAGACAGAGCGAGTCATTGATATGGCTACAAAAAGCCTTGGACGCCGTCCGTTTCCCTTTTTCTTGATGACAGCGCTGGTGGGACTGACTCCGTCTTGCTCCTGGCTGAGGCCCTCGACGCAGGAGCCCCGGCCCGCGAAGGAGCATCGGGCCGCCGTCCACGACGCCTTCCACCTGCGGCGTGCGCATGAGGACTTCGTCCGGCTGGACCTGGCCGATGACGCGCACTACCAATTCGCCAGGAACAAGGTTCGGGAGGCCGCCGCGGCTGCAGCAGGCACCAGGGCCATGGGGGCCACCTCCAAGGAGGAGGCCTACTCCCACGCGATGAACGCGCTGGAGTCCGCGCGCAAGAAGGCGCTCCTCCAGAAGATGCCGGGCACGACCACGTCGCCAGCCGCGCCGAGCACCTGGAGCTGCGACCACTTCCTCACGGTGAAGGGCGGCGAGGCGCAGGACGGACAGCAGCCTTTCACCACCGGGGCGTATGCCACCTGCGAGGGCGGCGCCACCTACGTCTTCACCACCGTCACCGCGCACGACAGCGACGCCGACGGCAAGGAGCACCGCGTGCTGGCCAGCGGCGCGGGCGAGGAGCACCAGGACGGCAGGAGCTTCGACGACGTCGCCCTGAAGGTGGGCGTGCCGGCGGACCAGGGCCGGAAGCTCGTCGTCGACTCGATGATGATTGCCACCAACCAGAAGACGGGCGAGGAGCACATCTCCTTCGCCACGCTCGACACGGCGTCGTCGGCGCAGAACGCGACCTGGACGCTCCAGCACCCCCGCTTCGCCGGCCCGGCCCCGCATCCGCAGGACAACCTCACCACGTGCCAGCTCCGCGGCGGCTCGGACTGCGACTACGCCATGGTGTCGAACCAGTCCGGCACGCTGGCCCCCTTCAGCAGCCCGGCCTCGACGGCGGGGCTCGCGCTGCGCAAGACGGCCGCGCCCTGGGCGGGCGACCCCGACGCGTTCTTCCCCTTCTACCCGGCTGGCGCCGCGTTCGACACCTCGCACATCTACATCCCCGTCCAGGTGGACTTCGATGCGGGCCTCAAGGGGACCGACCCGTGCATCATCCAGTCCGCGGGCTCGCTGTCGCGGGTGCGGCTGCTCAAGAAGGTCTCGGGTGGTACCTGCTCGTCGAAGACGCCGAGCCTGCCGAGCGCCCTCACTCCGGGAGCGCAGACAGCCACGCTCACGCGGCTGGTGGACGTGTCACAGCTCGCGCCCGACTTCATCCCTCCCCCAGGCTCGACGGCTCCCAACCCCTGCACCATGGAGCGCATCATCAACGAGCCCGTGGACCTGCTGATCAGTCTGCAGGCCTTCGTGAAGTGCGGCAACGTCACGGAGAGCCGGATTGTCAACATCTCCAGCCCCGCGCTGACCAGCAGCCCCTTCCACCTCAACGTCCTCAACAGCTGCATGGCGGAGGGCACGCGCATCACCCGCGCCGACGGCGAAACCACGCCCATCGAGCAGCTCCGAATCGGAGACACGGTCCGCGCCAGCGCGGACGGCCGGGTGCTCACCATCCGCGACGTCATCCATGGCCACGAGCCCAAGCCCCTGGTGCGCCTGCGCGACACGCAGGGCCATGAGGTGCGGCTCACGGAGCAGCACCCGGTGCTGCTCGCGTCCGGCCGGGTCATCGCCGCCGTGGACGTGAAGGTGAAGGACACCGTGCGCACCGAGCGGGGCAGCGCGGCCATCGTCTCCGTGGAGCGCGTGCCCTACGACGGCAGGGTCTTCAACCTGGTGCTGGGCACCCCGGAGGAGCTGGCGACGGTGGGCCCGAACGAGCGGACGATGTTCGCCGACGGCGTCCTCGTAGGCGATGACGCCATGCAGCGGGAGCTGGGTGCGCCTCGACAGGCTTCACGGGAGCGCGCGGCCCCGGCCATGCGTCGATAGCGCGTCACCGCGGGCATCAGGTGCCGCTCCTCGAGGGCCTCCGACAGCAGCAGGACGGAGGCCCCCGCCGCGTCAGTTATTGACGTCGTTCACGACGTTGACGACCTGACCCGCCGCTACCGGATTCCCGTCCTCGTCCTGGAGGTCGAGCGCCCGGGTGGAGACGACCCACACGTCCAGCGTCTCGTCGTTGTCGACGTTCCCCGCGCACGCCGCGGTGATGGCGCACTCGGGGCACTCGCCGGACAGCCCGACCTGCGCGGAGACGTCCGGGGGCAGGTCCGACAGGGAGATGGGCCCCTGGGTCGCGAACTTGAAGGTGTCCACCCCCACCGCCACCGCGCCCTCCGCCGCCTCCGCCTGCGCCTGGGTGCGAGCCTCCATCGGCCCCTCTCCCGCGAAGTACGCGTAGCGATTGCCACGCTCGGGCGCGAAGCCCACCTTCGAGAAGACCGGCTCGTAGGTCTGCGCGGAGGAGTACTGCGACGCCTGGGCCGCGTACCAGCCCTTCAGGTACATCTTGCACTCGGCCTGCTTCGCGCGCGCCTGGAACTTGAGGAAGTTGGGGATGGCGACGGCGGACACGATGCCCACACACGGGCAGAGCAGCAGCACGCCGACGACGCCCAGGATGATGTAGAGCGTCTTGCGGCTGGTGCCCCCCGCCTGGACGGTCGTCACATTGCCACAGGCACAGGTGAGGCCCGAGCCCGGCGCGAGTCCCGTCACGTCGAGCGCACGGCCGCACTTCGGGCACTTCATGGTCGCCATCTGGAGAGTTCCCCTTCGGACCGGCGCTCCACCGCGCCGGGGGAGGAACCATACATGCCCTCGCACGCACCCCGCGAGCCCGCGCCTCTCAGGTCCCCTCCACCCCACCGGCCGGACCGGAGTCGCCCCGATGGGGCCCCATGAGGGCTAGAGTGGCTCCGTGCCGAAAGCCCCCCTCGACCTGGATGCGACGCCCGAGCGCCTGCGCGCGCTCGCGGATGCCGGTGTCCTTCCGCCCGCCGCGCTGGAGCGCGCCCACCACCTGGCCGTCGCCACGCCCTCGCGGCCCCAGTGGCGCGGCTTCCTGTCCACCTCGCTGATGGGGCTGGGCACGCTGCTGGTGCTCTCCGGCGTCATCTACTTCTTCGCCTACAACTGGGCGGCCCTGCACCGCTTCGGGAAGCTGGGCCTCATCGCGGTGGCGATGACGGGCACCGCGGTGGCCGCCTGGCGGCTGGGAGAAGGGCTCGCGGGACAGCTCGCGCTGCTGGCCTCGGCGGTGCTCGTGGGCGCGCTGCTGGCCGTCTACGGACAGGCGTACCAGACGGGCGCGGACCCGTACGAGCTGTTCGTCGGCTGGGCCATCCTCATCCTTCCCTGGGTGGCGCTGTCCCGCTTCGCGCCGCTGTGGCTGTTCCTGCTGGTGCTGGTGAACACCGGCGTCGTCCTCTTCTGGGCCCAGGTGCTCGACGGGGACGAGGACACCGTGTCATGGCTCGCCGTGGCGCTGGGCCTGCTCAACGGCTTCGCCTGGGCCACGTACGAGCACTTCGCCAACGTGCGCGTGGCCTGGCTCCAGCGCCGCCTGGTGCCCCGGGTGCTGGCGGTGATGACGGCGGGCCCGCTGCTCGCGGCGGCGGTGGTCTTCATCGTCGCGCCGTCCGAGGTGGGCCCCGGGGCCGGGGTGGCGCTGCTGCTCGTGCTGGCCACGCTGGCCGCGGAGTACGCGCTGCACCGGCACCTGCACGGCGAGCTCTTCCTGCTCACCCTGGGCGTACTGAGCGCGATGACGCTCGTCACCACGGCGGTGGGCCGCTTCCTCTTCATCGACACGGACGCGGAGGAGCTCAGCCTCTTCATCATGCCCTTCGTCGTCATCGGCGAGGTGGCGCTCGCGGTGTGGTGGCTGCGCAACGAGGCCCGGACCACGGGCGTCACGGAGGAGTCCTGACATGGCGCGCCGTCCCTCGCTGCAAGACGTACTGAGCGGGCTGCAGGCGGAGGGGCACCTGGCCCCCGACGCCCAGGAGCGGGCCCGCGCCACCATGGAGGTCTACCAGCGCACCGACATGGCCACGCCCTGGTTCGTGAAGGCGCTCGCCGGCTTCGGGGCCTGGGTGGCCGCCGGGTTCCTCATCAGCTTCTTCGCCTGCGTCGGGCTCTGGGACAATGAGGTGGCCGTCATCATCCTCGGGGTCATCTTCGCTGGCGTGGCCACGGGGATGCGGCGGTCGACCCGGGGCGTCTTCCTGGAGCAGCTGGCGCTGGCGCTCTGCCTTGCCGGGGCGACGATGGTGACGGCGGGCATCGGCGAGGCGACGAACAGCGAGGTGGCCGCGGCCGTCGTGCAGCTCCTCGTGGGCGCGGTGCTCGTCGCCGTCTTCCCGGATGCCATCCTGCGCTTCCTGATGGCGCTCGGCATGGCGGCGGCGGCGGTGTTCCTGCTCTGGAAGGGGCTGGGAGAGCTGGGGATGCAGCTGGGGCTGGTGGGGTTCGCCGTGCTCGTCCACGTGCTCTTCCTGGACGGGGCCCGGTGGCGGCGGGGGCGCTGGGGCGACGTGGTGGGCCCCGCGGCCTACGCGCTGGCCTGCGGCATCATGAGTGCGCTGCTCGCGCTGTGCTTCATCGGCATCTTCGACCGGCCCTTCCACGAGGAGGGCATCTCCACCCCGGACCCGCTGCTCACGCTGGGGCTGACGGCGGTGACGCTGTACACCGCGTGGCGGGTGATGAAGGAGCTTTCGCTGGAGGCCTCGGGCGTGGCCGGGGCGGCGGTGTTCGTCGCGCTGGGGCTCATCGCGCTGCTGACGCTGCACACGCCGGCCGTCATCGCCGCGGTGGGGATGATGGTGCTCGCCTTCCACCGACGGAGCACGGTGCTGCTGGGGCTGGCGGTGGCGTTCCTGCTCGTGTCGGGCAGCTGGTACTACTACGACCTGAGCCTCACGCTGCTGGCCAAGGCGCTCGCGCTGACGGGCAGCGGGCTGGTGTTCCTGGGTCTGCGATTGTTCCTGCTGCGGCGCTTCCCCGCCGCGACGGCGGAGGTGCGGTGATGCGCGCGAAGATTGTCTTTGGCGGACTGGCGCTCGCGCTCCTCGTGCCCGCGGGGCTCGTGGCGCAGAAGGAGTATGTGCTGGCCACCGGCCGCACGGTGCTGCTGGAGCTGGCGCCGAGGGACCCGCGCTCGCTCATCCAGGGCGACTACATGGTGCTGGACTACGCCGTCAGCCGCGAGCAGTGGGAGAACGTGACGCTGCAACCGGACGATGGGTACCTGGTGCTGCGCCTGGACGAGCAGGGCGTGGGACGCTTCGTGCGCTTCGACTCGAAGGAGACGCCGCTGGCGCCCGGAGAGTTCAAGCTGCGCTACCGCGTCCGCCAGCGCCGCGTGCGCCTGGGCGCGGAGTCCTTCTTCTTCCAGGAGGGCCACGCGGAACGGTACGAGCGGGCGCGCTATGGCGAGCTGAGCGTGGCGGGCAGCGGCGCCAGCGTGCTCGTGGGGCTGCGGGACGAAGCGCGCCAGCCCCTGGGCGGCGACGAGCGGTGACGGGGCGAGGCGGCAGCGGCTTCGCCCCCGCGGGCGCACCCGGGCTCCAGAAAGACAGCCTGACTTCACGAAAGGTTTTGTCTGCCTGAAGCATTGCACCGCAGACGCAAGCTCATCCTGTCTCGATTGAGTTGAGATAGATTGGGCCCGGGACGCGCGTTGCGTGGAGCCGTCCTGATGTCTGTGAAATGCCACGAGCCTGGAGACGACATGAAGATGCTGAAGATGGGGCTTCTCGGCCTGATGCTGGGTGCTGGCGCCGCCTTCGCCACCGCGACGGTGGGCAGCGAGGAAGCTGTCGCCGCGCCGTGCTGCTCGTCATGTGACGAGGGGTACGCCTCCTGCGTCGAGGCGTGTACCGACAGCGCCTGCGTCACCCAGTGCCGCACGGACTGGAACTGGTGCTTCCGCCGCTGCAGCTTCAGCTGCTAGTGGCCTGACGCCTTCCCCGGGCCGCCGCCTCGCGGAGCAGGGTGGCGGCCCGCCTCCCACCCCACCCCTTCCCACGACGCGAACGCACGGGCCGCTTGCCCTCGCCCCGGCTTTCGTGCATCATCTTGTTGATTTCGATAATCAAAATCAAAATCAGGGAGACGAGATGCTCGGACAGGGATGCGGCAAGACGGTGCTGGCGCGAGGTCCGTGCGCCGAGGTGACGCGATGCACCTGCGGGCACCTCCACCTGGCGATGGGGCCGGTGACGATTCGCGTGGAGGAGGACGTGCTGCGCGCCATTGGAATGACGCTGCTGGAGGCGATGCAGCAGCTGGGGCCGGTGGAGTCGTCCCCGGACGAGGACGCCTCGCCCTCGTCGCCGCATCCCCACGCCGCCGGAGGGTGGAAGCAGTGAGCGACGCCGGCTCCTTGCGCATGCCCCGGACGGAGCAGTCCGCCCGCGTCCGCCGCCTGCCGGACACCGAGGGCCCCGCCCGCGCCCCCGGCGCCCTGCCCCTGTCCGTCCTGCTGGAGGAGGGCACGCACAAGGCCCGTGAGCAGGCGGAGCGCTCGCTCTTCCTGCAGACGCTCTTCCAGAACGCCTGGGACGGCGGCGTCTACGGCCAGTTCGTCCGGGCGCAGCACTACGTCGCCTACCTGCGCCAGCTCCACCACCTCTACAGGGCCTACGAGGGCGTGCTGCCGCGCGTGGTGGACTCCCCCATGACGCCGGTGCTGCTGCTGCCGGAGCTGCGCCGCGCGGCCGCGCTGGAGGAGGACCTCCTCTACTTCTGCGGCGAGACACGCACGGACACCTTCGCCTGCCGGGAGGCGCGGCTGCACGCGGAGCGGCTCCGGGAGGTCGCCGAGGCCGCGCCCCACCTGCTGGTGGCCCACGCCTGGGCGCGGTGCATGCTGGACCTGTTCACCGCGCCGGCCCGGGCCCGCGTCGTGGCGGAGGCCTTCGAGCTGGAGGACGGCCGGGGCACCCACTTCCACGGGGCGCTCACCGAGGCCGAGCTGGCGCCCTTCCGCGTGCGGCTGCACTCGCGCATCGACGGGCTGGAGCTGGACGAGGATGAGGCGCGGGAGGTCGTCCACGAGGCGCGGATGGCCTTCCGCCTCCATGCGCTCGTCTGCGACGAGCTGGCACGCGGCGCTCCGGGCATCGCCACCCGGGCGCCGGGGCTGTTCCGGTAGGCGGGGGGGCGGCTCAGGCCGCCTCGTCCTCCGACAGCAGGTCCGCGAAGGGCGAGGACGCCTCGCCCAGGGCCTTGTAGAGCGCCTCCACCTTCTCCAGCTCGCGCTTGAGCGCCTTGTGGTGGTTGCGGTTCTTCACCAGGCTCTCGCGGCCCAGCAGCCGGAAGCCCTCGTCGCGCCCCACCTGGCGGATGGCCATGCCCAGCACCATCCCCCGGAAGGCATCCGCGAGGTCCAAGTCCAGCGGGGCATTGCGCTTGCGCGCCTCCGCGACGAAGGCCTGCGCGGCGGCCCGCAGCGCCTCGGGCAGCGGCTTGCCGCCCGGGGCCTGCTCGTACTCCAGCGCCCGCGCGACGTGCTTCTCCTCCAGCACCAGCTCGCCGGTGGTGCTGGTGTGCTCCACCATGGCCAGCGTGTAGGCCCGGCGGACGATGTTGTCGAGCTGCCGCAGGTTGCCCGGCCAGTTGCCGCCCACCAGCAGCTGCTCCGCCTCCTGCGTCAGCCGCGCCAGCCCGTCATGGGCGCGCTCGCGGTGCCGCCGGCTGACCATGTACCGCGCCCACATGGGGATTTCGTCCTGCCGCTCCTGCAGCGCCGGCATGCGCACCGGCAGCACGTTGACGCGGTAGTAGAGGTCCTCGCGGAAGCGGCCCGCGCGCACCTCGGCGTGCAGGTCCGCGTTGGTGCCGATGATGAAGCGCACGTCCGCCTGCCGCTCGCCGGTGCCCTCGCCCAGCGGCCGGTAGCTGCGCGACTCCAGCAGGTGCAGCAGGCCCGCCTGCGCCTTGAGCGACAGCTTGTCGATTTCGTCGATGAACAGCGTGCCGCCGTCCGCGCGCGCCACGCTGCCGGGCGCGTCCCGCACCGCCCCCGTGAAGGCGCCCTTCTTCCAGCCGAAGAGCTCCGCCATCTGGAGGTCCTCCGGCACCGTCACCAGGTCCAGCGTCTCGAAGGGCTTGCCCCGGCGGTTGGAGCGCTCATGGCACCAGCGCGCCAGACGCGACTTGCCCGCGCCCGTGGCGCCGCTGATGAGGATGGTTTCATCCTGCAGCGCGAAGACGCGGAGGATGGGCAGGAGCTCCGCCATGGAGCGGCCCACCACCGGGAGGTACTCGTCCACCTCGGGCGTGGCCACCGGGCGCTGCGGCAGCCCCGCCAGGTACGGCGCGGCGACGTCCGCCAAGAGCTGCAGCCGGTCCCCCGCCCCCAGCCAGACGAACTCCTGGCCCATGGCGGCCAGGCAGTCGGCCTCCAGCGAAATCATCCCCTCGATGCTGCCGCCCGGCGTGCGCAGCGGCAGCACGCACACGTGCGTCGCATGGCGGCCGAGGAAGCGCTGCCGGCTCTCGTTGCTGTGGAAGCCCGCCAGGCCGGGGTCGCCCGTCACCGGCGCGTTGGGCGCGTGCGGCTGCACCGTGCCCACGTTGACGTCGATGGACACCGCGCACCGGTGCTCCACCACCGCGCGCCAGGCCGTGGCCGACGTGAAGAACGGCGTGCCCACACTGGCATCCGTAATCTCCGTGGCGCCTACATCCAGCGCGGCGAGTCGCCGGTAGGCCTCACCGGGCCTCAGGTGGACGATTCCGCGGAGCACCCGGGCCCGGGCTGCGTACCGACTGGACGCAACCGCCTCCTGGGCCGCGGCCAGCATCCGGCGCAGGGTGGCCGCCGCCGCGGTCTCGAAGTCCTTCGCTCCGCGCAACGCCGTCAGCAGTTGCGCCATCTCCTCGTGCATCCACTCGCCTCCGTCCGGAGCCATCCGACCACCCGTCAGGGCCGCATCGGAAGGAGCAAGTGTAGCGGAGATGAAGAACGCGGAAGGAGCGGCCCCTCCTTCCGCGTTCTCGGACCTCAATGACTGCGGGGCACGTCAGTTTCCCGCCGTGCCATGCGCAATCCCCTTGCGTGGTTCGTGCCAAGGCCCTGAGTCCGGGGACATTCGAGTGTTTTCAAGAGGATGGCCCGAAGAGGGGCGTGGGAGGGCGTCGGGGCGCGTCCAGGCAGGACGCGGGCGCGTTCCAGCCGAACGCGGCTGCGTTCCCGGCGGACGCAGCGCGGTGTGCCCGGTATGCTCTGCCCCCCTATGACGGCTCCAGTGCGGCTCCCGACCCTGCCCGGGGTGGGGGCGACCATCGGTCCCTACCGGCTCCTCGAGGTGCTGGGGCAGGGAGGCATGGGGGTCGTCTACCGGGGGGCACACCCGGAGACGGACGAGGCCGTGGCGGTGAAGACGGTCCGCGCCGCGTCGGAAGTCCCCCTGGCCAGCATCCGCCGGGAGATTCACGCGCTGCGGCGGCTGCGGCACCCGGGCGTGGTGCGCATCGTCGCGGAGGGCGTGACGGACGGGCTGCCCTGGTACGCCATGGAGCTGCTGCGCGGGCAGACGCTGCGCGGCGACAGCCCCGACGTGGACGCAGGGCCGATGACGCCGGAGCGGCTGAAGGCGGCGCTCACCCTGGTGCGGCGGATGTGCGGGCCGCTGGCCTTCCTGCACGCCAACGGCATCGTCCACCGGGACCTCAAGCCGGAGAACGTCTTCTTGCGTCCTGACGGGACGCCGGTGCTGGTGGACTTCGGCATCGCCGCGCGCTTCGGCGGCTCGCGGGGCCGCGAGACGCTGGACGTGAGCGGCACGGTGGTGGGCAGCGACGCGTACATGGCCCCGGAGCAGCTGCGCGGGGACTTCGTGGACGCGCGCGCGGACCTCTACGCGCTGGGCTGCATCCTCTACGAGCGCCTCACCGGCCGCCCGCCCTTCCTCCCCGGGCGCGAGGGGCCGGTGCCGCACCAGCACCTGCACGTGGCGCCGGTGCCGCCGTCACAGCGCGTGGAGGGCATCCCCGAGGCGGTGGACACGCTGGTGCTGTGGATGCTGGCGAAGAAGCCCCAGGCGCGGCCTGGCTACGCGGGCGACGTGGCGGCGGCGCTGGAGGCGCTCGGCGCGGAGGGCGGCGGAGAGGACGGCACCGCCCCGAGGACGCCGACCTACCTTTATAGACCCGACCTGGCCGGGCGCGGCGGCGAGCTGGCGCGGCTGGTGGAAGCGCTGGACGCGGCGGCGCGCGGCCAGGGCGGGCGCGTGTTCCTGGGCGGCGAGAGCGGCGCGGGCAAGACGCGGCTGGCGCTGGAGCTGGCGTCGGAGGCCGCGTGGCGGCGCATGGCGGTGGTGACGGGCGAGTGCGTGCCGATGGGCGTGGGCGGGCCCGAGGGGCACATGGCGCCCCTGCAGCCGCTGCGCTCGCTGCTGCTGGCGGTGGCGGACCGGTGCAACGAGCGGGGCGCGGAGGAGGCGAACCGGCTGCTGGGGCCGCGCGGGCGCGTGCTCGCCGCGTACGAGCCGTCCCTGTCGCAGCTTCCCGGCCAGCGCGAGCAGCCCGAGCCCCCTGCCCTCCCGGCCCCGGAGGCGCGCGCCCGCGTGCTGGCGGCGCTGCGCGACACACTGCGGGCCTTCGCGGAAGTGCAGCCGCTGCTGCTGGTGCTGGATGACCTGCAGTGGGCGGACGAGCTGACGCTGAGCTTCCTCCAGGAGCTGGACGCCTCGCGCCTGGCGTCGCGGCCCGTGCTGCTGGTGGGCACGTACCGGATGGACGAGATGGGGCCGACGCTGCTCTCGGTGGTGGGCGCGTCGGACGCGGTGCGGGTGGAGGTGGGCCGGCTGGACGCGGCGAGCGCGGGGGAGATGGTGCGCGGCATGCTGGCGCTGCGCGAGGTGCCCCGCCCCTTCGTGGACGCGCTGGTGCGCGAGACGAGCGGCAACCCCTTCTTCATCGCCGAGTACCTGCGCGCCGCCATCGGCGCGGGGCTGCTGTTCCGCGCGCCCTCCGGTGAGTGGCTCTTCGAGGCGGCGGGCACCGCCGGCAACCGGCCCCTGCCCCTGCCCGGCAGCATCGTCGAGCTCATCGAGCGGCGGCTGGCCGACCTGGGCCCGGAGGGACGCGCGCTGGCGGAGGTGGCGTCCGTGCTGGGCCGCGAGCTGGACGCCGAGCTGCTGCTGGCCACCGCCGCGCTGCCGGAGCACGCGGGACTGGAGGCGGTGGAGGAGCTGCGCCGGCGGCAGGTGCTGGAGGAGTCCGGAGGCGGGCGGCTGCGCTTCGTGCACGACAAGCTGCGCGAGGTGGCCTACGGGCACATCCCCGCCGGACACCGCCGGGCCCTGCACCTCAAGCTGGCCGAGACGCTGGAGCGCCGCCACGCGGGCACGCCGGAGGCGGGGGCGCAGGCCGCCGCGCTGGCCCACCACTGGTCTCGCGCGGGAGTGCCCGCCCGCGCCAGCGGCTGGTTCGCACGCGCCGGAGACAGCGCCCGGGACGCCTACGCCAACGGCGACGCGATTGCGTTCTACGGGGCCGCGCTGCGCGAGGCGAAGGCCGCGACGGACGAGGCCGCGGCGGCGTCCACCGGGAACGCGGGTGCGTCCGCGCCGGACGCGCCCATGCTGGCGCTGGACCGCGTCTGGGAGGGGCTGGGCGAGGTGCTGGCCTTCACCGGCCGGCAGGCCGAGGCCCGCGCGGCCTTCATGGAGGCCCTGGCACGCATTCCGCAGAGCGAGCGCGTCCGTCGCGCCAACGTGCTCCGGAAGGTGGGCAGGTCCTTGCAGACGCACCATGAGAACGAGGAAGCGCTGCGCGTCTACGCGCGGGCGGAGGCCGAGCTGGGCCCCGCGCCAGGCCCGGCCACCTCGGAGTCCGGCGAGCGCGAGTCGGCGTGGTGGCGAGAGTGGGTGCAGCTGCAGGGTGAGCGCATCACCGTGCACTACTGGCTGGCGCAGCTCGAGGAGATGCGCGCGCTGGTGGACGGCGTGCGGCCGCTGGTGCGCACCCACGGCACGCCCCTCGAGCGCGCGCGCTTCTTCAATGCCCTGGTGCAGATGCAGCTGCGTGGCGAGCGCTACCAGGCCTCCTCCGACACGGTGGCGCACGCGCGGGCCTTCGCGGAGGCGGCGCTGGAGGCGGGCGGCGACGCGGAGCGCGCGGGGGCGCGGTGCGTGCTGGCCACGGTGCTGCTCTTCCACGGCGCGCTGGCGGAGGCGCAGGCCGAGATGGAGGTAGCGCTGCGGGAGGCGGAGCACCTGGGGGACGTGACGCTCCAGACGCGCTGCCTCACGTACCTCACCTTCATCCTCCGGCTGCGGGGCCAGGTGGAGCCGACGCGCGAGGCGACGGCGCGCAGCCTGGAGATGGCCTCCACCGCGAAGATGGCGGACTACGTGGGCGCCGCGCACGCCAACCGCGCCTGGGTGGCCCTGCGCGAGGGAGACCTGCCCGCGGCCCACGCGGCGGGCACGGAGGCGCTGCGGCTGTGGCAGCCCCTGTCGCTCGTGTATCCCTTCCAGTGGCTGGCGCACTGGCCGCTGCTGGCGGTGGCGCTGGAAGCCGGACAGGTGGCCGAGGCGCTGGAGCACGCGCGCGCCATGCTGGCCTCGAATCAGCAGCGGCTGCCGGACGCGCTCACCGCGCCCCTGGCCGCGGCGCTGGCCTCTGGGGACGGGGAGGGTGCGCGAGCACCCCTGCGCCAGGCCAGCGAAGCCGCGCGCGAACTCTGCTATCTGTAACTGCGTGACTGTCGTTGTCGACCCACGCTTCGGGCGCCTGCCCGGGGCCGTCCCCTCGAGGTGAATGCATGGTCGCAAAGAGTGACAGGGAGTACGTCTACCTCTTCATCCAGCCCAACGACGTCAACGTCCTGGAGGGCTTCACCACGGACCTCGCGGTGATGGGCGTGCCCCGGGACGCACCGAACCAGCCGGAGAACGTGACGCGGTACGTGGACCTGAAGGCCGTCGCCGAGCCGGCCGGAGAGAAGGACCGGCGCTGCAAGGTCAAGATTGTCGGCCGCAACGCCGACGACACGGCGTTCGTGGTGAAGGGCGCAAAGCCGCGCGCCGACCCCGCCGAGCTCATCGCGACGCCCGTCAAGGACAGCCCCCTCCCCGCCCACCTGGAGGCCCGCGCGAAGGTCTGGGTGGACGAGTCGGACCTGCTCGTCTACGCGCCGGACGGGCGCATCTACTGGCTGCACACGAAGAAGTGGATGAAGGCGAAGTCCTTCGACCCGAAGGACCTCAAGGACCTCAAGAAGCTCTCCAAGGCCGTGCTCCCCCTCCTCAAGAACGAGGCGGTGGTGGCCAACATCCCGCACAGCGCCAGCGCCACGGAGGGCGAAGGCACGGGCGAGGTGGCCCCGGCGGCGGGCGCGGAGCCCGTCACCTGCTTCCTGCTCAACCTCAACAGCATCCTGATGAGCTACTCGCCCAGCAAGACGCTGCCGCCGGGGCACCAGGACGCCTCGCCCCTCTCCGCGAGCGCCCGCCGCACGCGCCCGGGCAAGAAGCGCTGATGCGCGACGCCGCCTCCACCGCGTCAGGCTCCACCGGCACGCCCAAGGGCTTCCGCCATGGCACCCACCGGGTGGTGTCCCCCCAGGCGACGCTGGAGCGCGTGCGCCGGCTGATGCCGGCCCTGGGCATCACCCGCATCGCCAACGTCACCGGCCTGGACACCATTGGCATCCCGGTGGTCATGGTGACGCGGCCCAACGCGCGCTCGCTGGCCGTGTCCCAGGGCAAGGGGCTGACGCTGGAGGCAGCGCAGGCCTCCGGGCTGATGGAGTCGGTGGAGGGCTACCACGCCGAGCACGTCTCACTCCCGCTGAAGCTGGCCACGTACAACGAGCTGCGCTTCCGCGAAGCCGTGGTGGACGTGGCCGGGCTGCCCCGGCTGTCGGTGAGCCTCTTCCATGACAACTGGAAGATGTTGTGGGTGGAGGGCGTGGACCTGATGAGCGGCAGCGCCGTGTGGCTGCCCTTCGACCTGGTGCACACCGACTACACGGTGCCGCTGCCCACCGGCAGCGGCGCGTTCCTGATGAGCAGCAACGGGCTGGCCTCCGGCAACCACCTGCTGGAAGCCACGCTCCACGGGCTGTGTGAGGTGGTGGAGCGGGACGCCACCGCCATCTGGCACGCGCGGGGGGCGCGGGGGCAGGCCGGCACCCGGTTGGACCTGGACACGGTGGATGACCCGGCGTGCCGGGAGGCGCTGGAGAAGTACGCGCGCGCGGGCGTGGCCGTGGGCGTGTGGGAGACGACGAGCGACGTGGGCGTCCCCGCCTTCACCTGCTCCATCGTGGACCGGGAGCTGGAGCCGCTGCGCCCCGTGGCGGTGGCCGGCGGCATGGGGTGCCACCCTTCGCGCGAGGTGGCGCTGCTGCGCGCGCTGACGGAGGCGGCGCAGAGCCGGCTGACGCGCATCAGCGGGGCGCGCGACGACCTGCATCGCAAGGCGTACGAGGCGGCCCGGGATGGCGTCGCGGCGGAGCGGCTGCGGGCGCGGCTGCGCGAGGAGCCCCCGGCGCGCCGCTTCCAGGACGCGCCCTCGCAGGACGGGGCGACGCTGGAGGAGGACCTGGGCCAGGTGCTCGGAAGGCTGGCGGCGGCGGGGGTGTCCCAGGTGGTCGCGGTGGACCTGACGAAGCCGGAGCTGGACGTGCCGGTGGTGCGCGTGGTGGTGCCGGGCCTGGAGCCCACGCACGAGGCGCCGGGCTACGTGCCGGGCCCCCGGGCCCTGCGGGCGAAGCGGGAGCGCGAAGCATGAAGGTGTTCATCTTCACCGGCCCCACGCTGCGTGCCGAGGAGGCCCGCGCGGAGCTGGAGGCGGTGTACCTGCCCCCCGTCCAGCAGGGCGACGTGTACCGGGCCGCGCGCGAGGGGCCGCTGGCCATCGGCATCATCGACGGCTTCTTCGAGCACGTGCCGGCGGTGTGGCACAAGGAGATCCTCTGGGCCATGTCCGAGGGCGTCCACGTCTTCGGCGCCTCCAGCATGGGCGCGCTGCGGGCCGCGGAGCTGGCCGCCTTCGGCATGGAAGGCGTGGGCACCGTCTTCGAGGCCTTCCACCGCGGCGAGCTGCAGGACGACGACGAGGTGGCGGTGGCCCACGCGAGCGCCGAGGACGGCTGGCGCCCGCTGTCCGAGGCCATGGTGACCTTCCGCGCCACCCTGGCGGCGGCCCAGGCCGCGAACACGGTGCGCCCCCAGACGCGCACCACGCTGGAGCGGGTGGCCAAGTCCCTCTTCTACGTGGAGCGGACCTGGCCGCGAGTGCTGGCGGACGGCGCCCGGCAGGGCGTGCCCTCCCCGGAGCTGAAGGCCCTCCAGGCCTGGCTGCCCTCGGGCCGCGTGGACCCGAAGCGCGAGGACGCCCTGGCCCTGCTGCGCGCGATGCGGGCCCGGCTGAAGGCCGGACTGGCACCGAAGGACGTGCGCTTCCCCTTCCAGCACACGGATGCCTGGGAAGAAGCGCGACGCCGCGCGAGCCGGCTGCCCCTGCGCCATGACACCCGGCCCCTGGAGGGCGTGGCGCCGGAGGCCCTGCTGGACGAGCTCCGCCTGCGAGGCTCGCTGGGCGAGGCGCGGCGGGCGGGCCTGGCCCGGGCCCTGGCCGTGGAGGAGGCACGGCGGCTGGGACGGGAGCCGGCGGAAGAGGAGCTCCAGGCCACGGCCGAGTCGCTGCGACACGAGCGCAACCTGGCACCTGACGCCTTCGAGCGCTGGCAGGCGGAGCAGCAGGTGGACGACCTGGGGCGCCTGCTGCTGGACGAGTCCCATGTCCGCTGGGTGGAGACGCTGCTGGAGCCCGATGTGCTGCGGCACCTCGCGGACCACCTGCGCCTGACGGGCGAGTACGGCGCGCTGCTGGAGCGCGCCCGGGACAAGCAGCAGGTCCTCGCGGAGGCCGGGCTGGCGACGCCCCGGCCCGAGGACGCGGGCATCACCGAGGACATGCTGTGGCGCTGGTACTTCGAGGAGCGCCAGGGCCGGCTCGTCCCGGACGCCCTGGGCCGCGCCGCGCGCGAGGGCGGCTTCGCGGACGTGGACTCCATGCGCCGGGCCGCGCTGCGCGAGCTGTGCTACGTGCTGGCGAAGGCCGGGTAGCGCCTACCGCTCCGGGTCCGGCTGGAGGACGAAGACGCGGTCCAGCCGGGGACTTCCGCGCCCCACGGGCGAGTCGAGGTCGTAGTCGAAGTCATACGCCGCCGCCACGCGCAGGCCCGCGTCCCGGAACAGCTTCCGGGCCTGAGGCCCGCTGTACGTGCGGAAGTACCACGTCGTCTCGATGAGCCAGTCCTTCCCCGGCCCCGTGATTCGCAGCCGGTTGCGCATGGGCGACAGGCGCAGCCGGCGGTCCGGCAGGCCCTCGTGCGTGTTGCAGACCACCCGGTCCTTGCCCACCTGCCCCACCCAGCGCTCGTGCTCGGGCTTGAAGCGCTCGTAGTCCGTCAGGTGGAAGCCGAGCACGTAGATGCCCCCGGGCTTCAGCAGCCGCCGCGTGCCGATGAGGTGCTCGCGCGCCGCGGCCTCGCTGTCCAGGTAGCGGAAGGTGGAGACCAGGTTGTGGGCCACGTCCACGCGGCCCTCCAGCGACGGCTCGAAGAAGGTCTCCATGCGGGACTGCGACAGCCGCACGCGGCGGCGCTGGGCGGGCGTGAGCCGCTTGCGCGCGTGGCGGAGCATCGCCTCGGAGATGTCGTAGCCCACCACCTCCAGGCCCCGGCGCGCGGCCTCCTCCACCAGCCGGCCCGCGCCGCACGCGGGCTCCAGCCACAACCTGCCGCCAGTGCCATGGCGCGCGCTGAGCGCCTGGAGGAAGTCCGCCTCGCGCACCGTGTCGGTGCCGAAGATGGCCTCGTAGTACTCGGGGTGCTCGTACCAGTCCGTGCGTTTTTCCATCGGGGGCGCGCATCCTCCAGTCCCCCGCGAGGAAAGCCAAGCAATAGGACGCGACGTCAGCCGGTGGAGAGCAGTCGCTCCTCGTCGGCCAGCTCCCGCAGCCGCTGCTTGAGGCTCCGGAACTGCTGGCGCAGGACGGCCGACTTGCGGTGCAGCGCCTCCGGCGTGGGCGGGCCTCCGGGCGGCGCCAGCCTCCGAGCGATGTCCAACCAGGACAGCCGCAGGTCCACCCTCAGCTCCAGAATCGTCCGCTCGTGCGGCGCGAGCTGCTCGCGCAGGCCCCGGAAGCGCTCCTTGACGGAGCTGCGCAGCCACGGATTCGTGCGCGAGCGCTCGGCGTGCGGCAGCTCCTCCACCACACGCAGGCTCTCCTGGCCGTCCCGCCGGGAGGACGAGGCGGCCAGCCGGTAGGCCACGTTGCGCGCCACGCAGTAGGCCCAGGTCCGGAAGGAGCTCTCCCAGCGGAAGGCTGGCAGGTCCCTCAGCAGGCTCTCGCTGAAGTCGCAGTAGGCGTCCCGCGCCCGGTCCAGGTCCCGGAGGATGCTCTCCAGCAGCCGGTGAATCTCCGGGCCGTAGCCCTCCAGCGCCAGCGCGACGGCCTCGCCCACCTCGCCGCGCGCGCAGGCGTGACGAATCCGCTGCTCCAGCACCTCGCGCTCTCCGGGTGGAATGGCGGCCCTCGTAGAGGCTCGCATCGGCTCCCCCTCCTTCCCCATCGGGTTCATTCATGGAGAGTGAGTCGGGGGCGGGAGCGCGTGACGCCGCGGCCAGGCGTGGGCCGCGGACACGTGGCCACGTTCACATCTCCATCCTGGAGGACCCATCTGTTTGAACGGCGGCGCGGGGCCGCCACCTGCTTCGAGGGACTCCATGAATACCGTGCTGCTTGTCGACGATGAGCCTTCGCTCCTCGACCTCTACACCCTGGTCCTGGAAGACCTGGGTCTGGTCGTCGCGACCGCGGTGAATGGCGAGGAAGCCCTGCGCATGGCCCCGCAGCTCCGCCCGGACCTCATCATCACCGACCTGATGATGCCGCGGATGAACGGACTCGAGCTGTGTCTCTGCCTCCAGGATGACCCGCGCGTGCGCGACATCCCCGTCATCATCCACAGCAGCATGGATGCCGTGGTGACGCCGCCGGGCGCGGTCTTCCTGCGCAAGACGGGCCTGCTGGCGGAGTTCGAGGCCCAGGTGGCCCGCAGTCTCGCCCTGAAACCCCCGGGGCCGTCGCCGTCGCTGACCTCGGCGGCGTGAGCCGGTGGGCTCATCCGAGCGAGGCCAGCAGGGTCCGGGCGGCCTGAACGTCACTGAGCCCCTGGGCCTCCGGGAGCGAGTCGCAGAGCCCCTCCAGCAGCGGGCGCACCCCGTGCACCTCCCCCGTGGCCCGCAGCAGCCGCGCCAGCCCCAGGGCGGCCCGAAGCTCGTGCAGCTTCGCGCCATTGCCGCGCGCCTCGGCCAGCGCCGCCTCGAAGGAAGCGCGCGCCGCTCCGACGTCTCCTCGCGCGTACAGGAGCTCCGCCTGGAGGCGCAGCAGCGTGGCCTGGGAGTAGCGGGCCCCGGCGGTGTCCACGTGTGACAGCCCTTCCCGGGTGGCGGCCAGCCCTTCGTCGAGCTGTCCGGCGCTGAGGCAGGCCTGGGCCAGGCACGAGAGGGAGGCGCCGAACAGGAGCCGGGCGCCCGTGGCGCGGAACAGCCTCACGCCCTCGCGTGCGAGGCAGACGCTCCGGTCCGGCTCACCGAGGTGCGCGAGGGCCCAGCCCTGGATGCAGTAGCTGTCGGCCAGCACGAAGAGGAAGCCGTTCGTCGCGCTCAGGGCCAGCGCCCGCTCCGAGCAGTCCCGGGCCGCGCGGGCGTCTCCCGCCTCGAGCGCGAGGGTCGCCCCGAACATGAGCGACGTCGCGAGCACATACGGGTGGCGCATCGTCTCCGCGAGCGCGAGCGCCGCCGTGTAGCGCTCGCGGGCCTGGCCGGCGTGTCCGAGCACCATCTCGCAGAGCGCCACGCTCAGGTGCGCGTAGATGAGCTGCACCGCGAGGTAGCCCGTGCAGTTGCCGTTGAGCAGCTTCGACAGCAGCACCTGCCCCTCGGGCCGTTCCAGCAGGCGCTCCACCTCCAGGCCATGCCTCCGGCCGTCGGCGTAGGCGCCCCGCCACATGGACCAGACGGACAGCCCGCTGTGGAGCACCAGGCCCGTCTCCAGCTCCCCATGCGGGTCGAGCCTTCGGCGGAAGAGCGCGGCGAACTGGTCCGCCCCCTCGCGGTCACCGCCCACGAAGGCGGCGTTCCACAGGCCCCAGAGCACGGGCAGGGGGACGTCGCCCCCGGGGTCGCACAGCGCGCGGGCCCGGGCGTAGATGGCCTGCACCTCCGGCGCCGCGAAGCCCTTCGCGGAGACGAGGGCCTGGCCCAGCTCGCCGCACAGGGCAATCTCGAGCGGGTCCCGCTCCGGCGAGGCGGGCAGCAGCGAGAGCTGCTCGAGGGCGCGCGTGTAGTGGCCGATGGCCTCCTGGATGGCGGAGCGCGCCCCGGCGAGCTGCCCGGCGTGCCGCCAGTGCTCCACGGCCTGCTCCGCCAGGCCCGCGAGGGCGGCGTGCTGGGCCAGCACCTCCGGCTGCTCCTCCACCACCTCCGGGAAGTGCGAGCCCACCACCTCGACGATGCGGGCGTGGTAGCGCTGCCGGGTGCTGCGCAGCAGGGACTGGTATGCGGCTTCCTGCACCAGGGCGTGCTTGAAGGTGTACAGGGTGAAGGGAGGCTCCCCCTGCCGGAAGAGCAGCCCGGCCCGCTCCAGCCCCGCCAGCTCCGGCAGCAGGTCCTCCTCTCGGAGGAAGGAGACGGCGCGCAGCATGTCGTAGCTGAACTCCCGCCCCAGCGTGGCCGCGAGCTGGGCCTGCGCGCGCTGCCGGGGCGTGAGCTGGTCCAGCCGGGCCAGCAACAGCGCGTGCAGGGAGGCCGGCAGTTGGAGCGGGCCCCGGGGGGGAGCCGCGGCATCGGCCGTCTCCTGCCCCAGCGCCACCCGGGTCAGCTCCTCCACGTAGAGGGGCACGCCGTCCGCGCCCCGCACCACCCGGGACACCGTCTCCGCGTCCAGCGCCTGGCTTCCCGGCACCTGCCGCACCATGAGCGCGCTGGCCTCCTGCGACAGCGGCTCCAGCTCCAGCTCGTGGAAGCCCGGCCGGCCCGTCCAGGAATGCTTGAAGCCGGCGCGACAGGTGAGCAGCGCGCACGTGCGCGTGTCCGCGAGCCGGTCCAGCAGCACCCCCAGGAACTGGAGGGTGGACGGGTCCGCCCAGTGCACGTCCTCCATCACCAGGACCAGGGGCCGCCGCCCGGCCTCGTGGTGGACGAAGGCCACCAGCGCCTCGAGCACCGCCGCGCGCTGGAGCTCCGGCGAGAGGTGGAGGAAGCTCGAGCCCTCGTCGAGGGGCAGCCGGAACAGCGACATGAGCGCGTCCCGATGAGACGGCGACATGCCGAGCGCCTCCAGCCGCTGCTCCAGCTTCCGCGTCTTCGCCGCCTGCGGGTCGTCGGCGGCGAAGCCGAAGTCGCGCTGCAGCCAGCACAGGAGCGGATGGAAGGCGCTGGCCGCGTCGCGCAGCCAGCACTGGCACCGCAGCCAGGTGCTCGTGCCGGGAGGCTCCCGGTCATGCAGCTCCTGGAGGAGCCGGGACTTGCCGATGCCGGCCTCACCGCGCAGCAACACCAGCGCGCCCTGGCCCACCAGCACCTGGTCCCGGAAGAGGGTGAGCTGCTCCAGCTCGCGCTCCCGGCCCACCAGGGGCGTCAGCGCGCCCACCACCAGCGCCCGGTCGAAGCGGCTCACGTCGGGACGCGCCTGGAGGACCTGATGCACCTCGACCCACGACGTGCCCGACAGCCCCGCGAAGGTCCGCCGGCCGAGGGAGCGGCTCTGGACGACGCCGCGCACGAGCGCGTGAGTGCCCTCGCTGAGCAGCACCATGCCCGGCTCGGCGAGGGCGGACAGCCGGGCGGCGACGCCGGGGGCCTCGCCATGGATGGCCGGCCCCGCGCCCGCGTGGGTGGGCAGGGACTCGGCCATGGCCACGCGGTCCGTGTGCACGCCCACCCTCACCGAGAAGTCCCCCGAGCGCGGCGCCTCCGCCGGCAGCGCCTGGACCAGCTGCAGCGCCGCATGCACGGCGCGCTCCGCGTCGTCCTCGCGCGTCACCGGGTGGCCGAAGCACGCCAGCACCTCCGTGCCCACGGCGGCGGTGATGGCGCCTCCATGGTGGTGGACGATGCGCGCGCAGCCATGGTGGAAGGCGGCCACCGCCTCGGTGCCGTCCTCCGCGTCCATCCGTCCGGCGTTGCCCGGAGTGAACAGCAGCTGGCAGGACACGAGCGACACCAGCCGCTGTCCCGCCCGCCCGGACCGCGAGTCCCGGGGCGCGTCGGGCGCCAGCTCCTCGCGCAGCACCCGCAGGCGCGCGGCCAGCTCGGCGCCTCCGGCGGGACGCTGCCTCGGGTCCTTGGACAGGACGGACGCCAGCAGTCGCTCCAGCTCCCGGGGGAGCTCGGGACGGCGCTCGCGCGGCGACGGCAGGGGCTCCACGGAGAGGAGCCGGGCGCGCAGCTCCCGGACGCGCAGCTTCGGCAGCGGGTGCGCTCCGGTGAGCAGCTCGTAGAAAAGGACCCCGGCGGACCACACGTCCGCGCGCGCATCGTGCGGCTCGCCCCGCCACTGCTCCGGGGCCATGTACGCGGGCGTGCCTCCCGCCAGGGCCGTGTCGCCGGACGCCGTCTGCGTCACCGTCCGCGCGAGGCCGAAGTCGAGGAGCTTCGCCCTGCCATCGCGCAGCACGAAGACATTGCCCGGCTTGAGGTCCCGGTGGACGAGGTGCCGCTCGTGCGCGTGCGCGAGCCCCGCCGCCACGTCCGCCATCAGGTCGAGCGCGCGCAGCAGCCCCGGCCGCTCCCGCCGCAGCAGCGTGTGCAGGGACTCTCCCTCCAGGTGCTCCATCACGAGGAAGGGCACCTTCAGCGGCACCCGCTTCCCGTCGAGGGTGACGGAGGTCTCCCACTCGGTCACGTCGTGGATGCGCAGGATGTTCTCGTGGTCCAGCCGGGCCACGGCCCGCGCCTCGTCGCGCAGGCCCGTGAGCAGCTCGGGCGTGGTGAGCCCCTTGCGAGGAAAGAGGAACTTGAGCGCCACCGGACGCCGCAGCACCCGGTCCAGGGCGCTGAAGACGCGGCCCATGC
This sequence comes from Pyxidicoccus xibeiensis, assembly GCF_024198175.1. Taxonomy (NCBI): domain Bacteria; kingdom Pseudomonadati; phylum Myxococcota; class Myxococcia; order Myxococcales; family Myxococcaceae; genus Pyxidicoccus; species Pyxidicoccus xibeiensis. The sequence continues at coordinate 133,873 of NZ_JAJVKV010000017.1, read as the reverse complement.
CTCCGCTGCCCAGCAGCCGGACGACCTCGTACCGGTCGCCGTCCGGCCCCCCCAGCCGCTCTCCCAGGGCGGGCAGCGGACCGCCCTGGCCACCGCCCTCGAGCGTGGCCTCTCCCGGGAAGGTGTCCTCCGGCTCCAGCTCTTCGTTCAGGTTGGAAGCCGCGCCCGCGTCGCGGGTCGGTCCACTCATCGCATCTCCTGTCCGCGCGTCTCCAGCTCGGCGTCCGGAGACGGCTCCAGACTGCTCGTTGGATAGGGGCGGGCAGGCGTGGATGTGACGCGGCGACCAGGGCAGGCGGGCCACCGGGCGAAGGCCGCTCAGGGCGGCGCGCCGCCGAGGTCCACGTTGGGGTGGCGCTGCCCCTTGAAGGCGGCCATCAGCAGCACGAGCGCGAGCGGCTGGAAGGCGCGCTCGACCTGGCTCTTGCCTCGGCCGTAGACCATGCCGGCGTAGAGCCCGGGGACGATTTTCGCCGCGCTCAGGTCGACGAGCCGGACCTCCAGCGTGCGCCCGTCCTGCAGCAGCTCGGCCGCGACACATCTGGCGAGGGAGACCACCGGGGGGGGTCCGCCCGGCGTGTCCTGCGACGCGCCCCCCACCCGCACCAGGTCGGAGGCCACCAGCTCGGCGTCCTGGAGGATGGCGGGTGTCGTGACGCGGATGGGCCGCGCCGCCTCCTGGACCGTGTCGATGACGAACGCCACGGTGGGCAGCCGCCCGGTAGAGCGCGTTGCCCACTCGAACGGGAACGAGGACAGGGAGAGCCACCGCAGCCAGGACCGGGTGGAGCTGGCCATGAGCTCCTCGAAGGGGAGCTTGCCCTCCATCCCCCGCTCCGAGAGCCGGACCCAGTCCAGGAGCTGCTCCTGCAACACGCCGAAGGTGGCTCCCATCAGGGCATTCCAGAAGTCCACCGCCGGGAGGCCGGCGAAGGACTCCATGCCCGGGGGCCGGGTCGTATCCCGTGGCTCACGCATGACGCAGCTCTCCTCGAGGGCGCGCGCCCTCCCCGTCCCCGGCCTGCTCCGGGGTGATGCCCTTGCGCCTCTGCTCCGTGCGGTAGAGGCCCATCATCAGCTCGCGCATCCACAACGTGAGCAGGGCCGGCGTCAGCAGGGACAGGAGCATCCCGGTGCCGGGCACACCCTGGAAGGGCGTGCTCCGCTCCGCCACCTCCGAGAAGCGGAGGACCTTGGAGGTGACGACGGTGAAGCCCGGCGGCGGCAGCTGCGCCCTCGCGCTGGCTTCGCGCTTCGGGGGCAAGGCCACCGGCGTGCGGATGGCGTTCAGGTAGCCATTGTCGGCATCGATGCCACCGGGCAGCTCCACCCCCAGCAACCGGCTGCGCCAGCAGGAGTGGAGCCCGAAGCGCATGAAGATGCCGAGCTTCTCCGTCTTGAAGTTGACGCGCAGGTAGTTCTTGAACCGGGACAGGGCGACGTCGTTCCAGTTCCACACGACGTGCTCGTACAGGTAGCTCTGCCACGAGTGCGCCGAATCGTTGGAGACCGGGATGAAGCCGAACCCGGACCGCTTCACGCGGTAGGACTCCTCCCAGAACATGGAGCGCGTCCAGTTCTGGGGCTCCACCAGGTCACGGAGCTCGTCCATGTCGGAGATGGCCGTGGTCGCGGTGACGGTCACCCGCGTCGTCAGCGTCTCCGGGTCGAACTCCGTCTCCGCCTGTGGAACCACGCCGCCGGGGATGTCCTCCACCTCGACGAAGTCGGGTGCTGGCGCGGACGGGGCGGTGCGCGGGTCTATCACCGCGGGCTGGCCCCCCCGCAGCTGGGGGAGCCCGTAGAAGGCACGCGTGAAGGCATCGTTGGAGACCTGGCTGGACCAGGGGACCTTCTTGAGGTCCTTGAGGATGTCCTCCAGGCGCCTGGCTCCGAGCAACGTACCGACATGCGCCTGGAGGCGGCTGCGCTCCTTCGGCGGGGTGCGCCGGGAGAGGGAGCTTTCGAGCATGAGCAGCCCGGCCAGGTTCTGTGCCCGCGTGTAGACCTCCTGGAGGTCCACCGCCTTGGCGCCCGGCGTCGTCGGAGGCGGGGCGCTCAGGCTCTCGATGGCCTGCTGCAGCGGCATCGGCCGGACTTCGAGCGGCAGGCGGCTCACGAGGGTGCCGACGACGGGGGAGAGGAGGGCTTCGGTGTGCAGGAGCACCGAGAGCAGGCCGGAGCGGTAGCGGGCCCGGTGCTGCTCCTCCGGCGTCGACTCCCCGGACCTGTCGGCGGCTCGCCACTCCATGCGCCTGACACCTCCCTCGCACGGTCTACCCGGCGCTCCAGGGCCGCGCTCCCGACTCCTCAAGCTGGGACCTGCCCGCGCCCGCGCAACTGAGGCGCTCACCTGGAGCGGGCGCCTTCCCGCAAGCCTCCCCCCAGTGGAGGAGCGAGGTCCTGCCGCGGACAGAGACCCACGCTGCACGGCGGATTCCTGGCGGCGTGCCATGCGCCTAGCAATGCGGGCTGCATGAAGCGCACGCGCCCCATCGAAGTCGCCATCGTCGGCGGTGGCTGTGCGGGCCTCACCACCGCCTTCGAGCTGACGCGCCCGGAGCACCAGGGCCGCTACCACGTCACCGTGTACCAGCTCGGCTGGCGGCTCGGAGGCAAGGGCGCCTCGGGCCGCGGGCCGGCGGACCGCATCGAGGAGCACGGGCTCCACTTGTGGATGGGCTCCTACGAGAACGCCTTCCGGCTGCTGCGCGAGTGCTATGCGGAGCTGGACCGCGACCCCGCCACGTGCCGCATCGCGACCTGGAAGGACGCCTTCACCCCGGCGCACTTCCTCGGGGCCACGGACTGGTCGCCGAGGGGCCACTGGCTGCCGTGGACCGTCCACCTGCCCCCCTTCGAGGGGCTGCCCGGTGATTCACACAGCGGGCTCCCGCGCTTCACGCTGGCGGACTACCTGGCCCGCTGCCTCGACCTGGTGCGCACGCTGCTGGCCACGGTGAAGGTGTCCGGCCCGGAGGCCGCCGAGGCAGTTCCGCCCCACTGGAGCGCGACGGCGGCCGAGCCGCTGCGCGAGGCCATCTCGCGCCTCCTCAAGTACGGCGGGCTGGCCACGCTCGCGGCGGCGGGCGAGGCGCTGCGGCTGCTGCAGGCGGCGCTGGGCGCGGTGGGGCGTCCGCCGGAGGGCCTGCTGCTGGGGCTGGTGGACGCGCTCGGGGCGTCGCTGTTCGCGCAGCTCGAAGGGCGCGTGGAGACGGACGACGAGTCACGCCGCCTCTGGGAGATTGCCGACCTGGTGCTGGCCATGGTGCGCGGCGCCCTCCGCTTCCGGCTGCTGACCGAGCCGCGCGGCCTGGATGCCATCGACGACTACGACTGCCGCGAGTGGCTGCGGCTCAACGGCGCCTCCGAGCGCGCCCTCAACGGCGCCTTCGTGCGGGCGCTCTATGACCTCGCCTTCGCCTACGAGCGCGGCGAGCCGGAGCGGCCCCGCATCGCCGCCGGCCAGGCCCTGCGCGGCAGCTTCCGGGCCTTCTTCGCCTACCGGGGCGCGTTCTTCTGGAAGCTGCGCGCGGGCATGGGCGACGTCGTCTTCGCGCCCTACTACGAGGTGCTGAAGCGGCGGGGCGTCCGCTTCGCCTTCTTCCACCGCCTGCGAGACGTGCGGCCGGTGGAGCGGGCACGGCTCGCGGAGGGCGTGCACCCGTACGTCGAAGCGCTCGACTTCGACGTGCAGGCGGAGGTGCGCGGCGGCGGGGAGTACCAGCCGCTGGTGGACGTGCGGGGGCTGCCCTGCTGGCCCTCGCGGCCGGACTGGCGACAGCTCGTGGACGGGGAGCGGCTGGAGCGCGAGGGGTGGAAGCCCGAGTCACACTGGGACGAGCGCAAGGTGGGCACGCGGACGCTGCGCGTGGGCGAGGACTTCGACCTCGCCGTGCTCGCGGTGGGGGGCGGGGCGGTGCGCCACACCTGCGAGAGCCTGCTGAAGGAGGACCCGCGCTGGTGCGCGATGGTGGAGCACGTGCGGACGGTGCCGACGCAGGCGTTCCAGCTCTGGATGAGCGCGGGCATGAAGGAGCTGGGCTGGCACCACGGGCCCTGCAACCTCTCCGGCTTCGTCACGCCCTTCGACACCTGGGCGGACATGACGTCCGTGGCTGACGAGGAGGGCTGGCCCCGGACGCCGCGCTCCATCTCCTACTTCTGCAGCGTGCTGCCGGAGGCGCCGGATGCCGAGCAGGCGCGTCCCGCCTTCCCGGCCGAGCAGCACGAGCGGGTGCGGCGCAACTGCGTGCGCTTCCTGCGGGAGCATGTGGCCCACCTCTGGCCGCTCGCCCGGCGCGCGGATGGCGACTTCCGGTGGGAGCTGCTGATGGACCCGAGCGAGCCCGTGGACAGCAGGCCTCCGGACCCGGCGGGCGAGGAGCGCTTCGCCTCGCAGTACTGGACGGCGAACGTGGGCCCCTCGGACCGCTACACGCTGTGCCTGCCGGGGAGCCCGCGCTTCCGCATCTCCCCGCTCGACAACACCTACGACAACCTCACCGTCGCGGGGGACTGGACGGACTGTGGCTTCAACCTGGGCTGTGTGGAGTCCGCGGTGATGTCGGGGCGGCTGGCGGCGCATGCCATCTCGGGCGCGCCGCGGCTGGAGGACATCGCCGGGTATGACCACCCGTGAGCAGGAGCTCGAGGGAGCGTGCATGGAGACCGAGGAGCGAGTGAAGAAGGAGGACCCGGCGCGCACGCAGCCCATCCGCGACTGGTGGACGGCCTTCGGCTATCCAGGGCGGTTCGGCGTGCGAGGCCCCTTCGAGCCGCGCACGCCTCCCCCTGACGCCCCGCCGCCGCCAGCGGAGAGCCCTTCCCCGGAGGACCCCGTGGCCCGCGGCGTGGAGCAGGGGTACCGGGTCATCGAGGAATACCTGCGGCAGGGCCAGGAGGCGGCGCGCAAGGTGTGGGCGCCGTACCTGGGCGGCATGCCTCGCGAGGACGAGCTGCAGCAGCGCATGTCGCTGATGTTCCAGAGCGCTTCCGACTTCGCGCGCGTGTGGCTGGAGCTGATGGGCGGTGCCGCCCGGCCGAGCGCGGCCCCGCGTCCACCGGCTTCGGGAGCGGCGGGCCCGTTCGTCGTGGGAGCGGCACCCGCGCGGGCTCCGCCCCCGGAAGCCCCGAGTCCTCCCGTGGCGAGCACCGCCCCCACCCCCGCTCCGGTGGCTACGCCTGGCACCTTCACCGTCGAGCTGGAGTCGGGCCCACGCTTCGAGGTCTCCGTCGAGCTGCGCCCGCGCGCCGCCGGGCTCCCCCTCCGCGTCCACGCCCTGTGCGCCACGGGGCCGGACGCTCCACCGCTGACCCACGTGAGCCTGGAGTGGATTCCAGACGAGGCGCGCGTCGTCGTGCGGCTGCGGATTCCGGAGGGCCACCCGCCGGGCACCTACAGCGGTGTCGTGGTGGACGCCCGCACGGGACTTCCCCAGGGCACGGTGTACGTGCGACTCGCGCCGCGCTGAGCGCAAGCCCTCCATGCGCCCCCTGCCCCAGGCCCTGCTCGTCCGCGAGCTGCTCGCCGAGTACGGCGATGCCGCGCGAGCCCGCATGCGCCAGTACCTGCGTGACGCCCATCCCCATGAGGCGCCCCTCCAGACGCTCGTCGCGGACTACCCGGAGCGGGGCGGCCGGGCCCTGCGCGCCAGCCTCTGCCTCGCGGCGGCCAGTGCCTTCGGCGCCCGGCCCGAGGAGGCGCTGGGCCCCGCCGTCGCGCTGGAGCTGCTCCACAACGCCTTCCTCGTCCACGACGACGTGGAGGACGAGAGCGAGGAGCGCCGGGGCCGCCCCACGCTGCACCAGCTCCATGGCGTGCCCGTGGCCGTCAACGTGGGGGACGCGCTGGCGGTGCTGAGCCTGCGGCCCCTCCTCGACGACGTGGCGCGCCTGGGGCCCCACCTCACGCTGCGCGTGCTGGAGGAGGCACAGCGCATGGCCCGCGAGTCCGTGGAAGGCCAGGCGCTGGAGCTCGCCTGGCGCCAGCACAACGCCACCGACCTGGGCGAGGCCGACTACCTGCGCATGGTGCTGAAGAAGACGTGCTGGTACACGAGCATCTACCCGCTGCGCATCGGCGCCCTCGTCGGCACACGCGGCACCGTGGACCTGGAGCGCTTCCTGCGCTTCGGCTTCTTCGTCGGCGCCGCGTTCCAGATACAGGACGACCTGCTCAATCTCGTGGGCGACGAAGCCCGCTACGGCAAGGAGCTCAACGGAGACCTCCGCGAGGGCAAGCGCACGCTGATGCTCATCCACCTGCTCGGCGCCCTCCCCGCCGGCGAGCGCGCCCGCCTCTCGCGCCTGCTCGCGGCGCCCCGGGCCGAGCGCACGGAGGCGGAGCTGCGCTGGGTGCGCGGACGGATGGAGCGGCACGGCTCCCTCGAGCACGCGCGCCGCGTGGCGCATGGCCTCGCGGGGGCGGCCCTCCACGAGTTCTCCGTCGCCTACGCCGGCATGCCCGACTCGCGCGACAAGCGCTTCCTGGAGGCGCTGCCCACGTGGAGCATCGAGCGGACCTGAGCCCCGCTCAGTGCCCCGCGGGGTGTCCCATCCACCGCGCGAGCATGAACATCAGCAGCAGGCCGAAGAAGAGCGCCAGCACGTTGCGCCCCGGGTGGTCCTTGCCGTGCCGGTGCACGTGCGGCAGCAGGTCCGACACCGCGATGTAGAGGAACGTGCCCGCGGAGAAGGCCAGCGCCTTGGCGGCGAGGCTCTCGAACTGGAGCACGGCGTCGAAGAGGAAGTAGAGCGCCGCGCCCGCCGGCACCATCAGCCCGTACAGCGTCGCCAGCAGCAGGATGGAGCCCCGCGAGCGCCCCTCCGTCTTGAGGATGGATGCCAGCGACAGCGCCGAGGGCACCTTGTGCGAGACGATGGCCAAGAGCGCCATGGCGCCCACGCCCTCCTCCACCGCCGAGCCCAGCGCAATCCCGTCGAACAGCGTGTGCGTGGACAGCCCCAGGAACGCGGTGAGCCCAATCACCTGCCCGGGCTGCGCCGGCCTTCCGGTGCCGGACATGTGGTCGCCGGGCAAATCCTCGCCCGCGTGCGCCACCAGGTAGCGCTCCAGCACCAGGATGAAGACGAAGCCCGCGGGCACCAGCGCGAAGGCCCACCAGCCGCCTCCGGAGTACGCCTCGGGCAGCATGTGGAAGAAGGCCGCGCCCAGCATCACCCCCGCCGCGAAGGCCAGGAAGCGCACCAGCTGCGTGGGCCGCTCGTTCCACACCACCGCCACCGCGCCCAGCAGGGAGCCCAGGACGATGATGAATGAGTACAGGGCCACTGCGGCCGGGACCGACGACATGAGGGCGCGCACCCTACCCCGCTCAGTAGCGCCGCACCACCATCAGTCCCACCCGCCCGGGCTTCACGTCCACCACGTGCTCCGTCGTCCGGCCCCGGGCCTCCACACGCACCGTGTGACTGCCCGCCGGCACCCGGAAGCGCGCCACCTGGAACTCCGCCGGCAGCGAAAGCCAGGAGCGCAGGTCTGGCGCGTTCGTCGCATTCAGGAGGAGGAAGGCGAGCGCGCCCACCTCCTCGCTCTTCGTCAGGGCGCCCACGCCCGCGGCCACGCCCGCCTTCACCGCCACGCCCGCCAGTTGCTTGGCCAGCATCCCGCCAATGCGGTTGTCCAGGTGGATGCGCGCCACCGCCGCCAGTGACGTCACCGTCACCGCCCGCTGCTCTTGCGGCCCCACTCCCACCGTCACCAGCGGCGCGCTGCCCCGGTCCCGGTACACGGGCACCTCGATGAGGTCCCCGCCGTCACCGTACGACTGGGAGGCGCGCTGCTTCTCCGGGGACAGGCCCGCCTCCACCACCACCACGAGCTGCCCGTCGCCCGGCGCCAGGGGCTCGTGCGGCACGCCCGGGTGCTTCGCCTTCAGGTCGGCGTAGGCGTCGTCCCGGCCCGCCAGCTTCGCCAGCCGCAGCAGGGGCTCCACCAGGTCGCCCAGGTGCGGCTCCAGCTCGTACGCCTTCGCGTAGTCGATGTACGCCGAGTCCCAGTCCCGCTGGTCCTCGCGGATGACGCCGGCCAGGTAGCGCGCGACGGCGAGCTGCTGGTACGGCTTCTTCTCGTCGACGACCATCTTCTCCAGGCGCTCGTTGACCTGGCGCACCTCCACCATCGCGCTCTCGGCCTCGCCCAGCTCGGCGTAGTTGAGCGCCTGGATGACGGAGATCATCAGCTTCTCGAAGTCCTCCCCCCGGTACGCGCGCTGGCGCTCGTTGGTGACGAGCGCCCCGGCCTCCTCGGAGACGGACACGGCGTCGAGCTGGTCGGCCAGCTTCTCGGCCTCCTCCAGCACGGCGTTGCTCTCCGCCCACTTCCGGGCGGCGTGCAGCACCATGCCCTTGTCCAGCAGGACCAGCAGCCGGTCCTTCTCCACGCCCTCCTTCGCGGCCGAGTCCAGCGCTTCCAGCGCGTCCGGGTAGTTCTCGGACTGGTACGCCGCGCGCACGCCTCGCGTACGCGCCACGTAGTCACCGGCGCAGCCAGACAGGAGGAGCAGGCTCGCGAGCGCGAGCCCGCCCCACCCGGTCAGTCGCGCCGGGCGGGGTGGGGAGGAAGCCATGGAGGAGGACCTTCGCGGAGCGGACACCGTCAGCCTGCTACCAGCCGACGCTGCGCTTCTCGAACTTCTTGCGGATCTGCTTCTCGTCCGTCCACTCGATGAGGCCGGTCTTCACGTTGCTCAGCTTGGCCGTCATCTTGTAGTAGACGAGCTTGTCGTTGCCGACCTCCTGGATGATGGAGGCGAGGTCGCCCGTCATCAGGAAGTCCACCGACGTCTGCTGCCCCGGGCCCTTGGCGGCGTTGGGGTCCACGTAGCCGGACTGCTGGTACTCGTACTCCTCGGCGATGTCCTGGCGCGCGGCCTGGTCCACCAGCGCGAAGCGGCCCGTCTGGGCGAGCGCCGTCTGAATCTTGTCGCCCAGCGAGCGCATGTCGACGTGCTCGGAGGTGCTGTTCTTCAGCTTGCCCACCAGGACGATGGGCAGCGAGCCATCCGGACGGGCCTGCGCGAAGCGCGGCGAGGCGGCCAGCGACTCCGCCATCTTCTTGGCGATGAGCTGCAGGTCGTTCTCGTTGAAGCGGTCCGACAGCATCTCGATGGTGTTGGGGTCCTCGTACGTCCCGCGCGTATAGGCGCGAGGACCTCCGCACGCGGCGAGCGTGGCGACGAGGCAGGCGGACAGAAGCAGTCGGCGGGGGTTCATGGTGCGGTGACTCCTAGTTCCATTCGCATTCGAAGCGGCTGCCTTCGAAGTTCCACTTGTAGGTGAGCACGGCGTCGCGGCGGTAGCCGGCCGTCAGACGGCAGAGGCTCTGCAGCGAGCTGCGCGGATAGTCGAAGGTGTACGTCTGGGCCTTGGCCCGCTCCTGCTCGGTGAGCTGGGAGGGGTGCGTCAGCGTGGGGCTGGCGCTGGCGGCCACCAGCACCCGGTGCGGGCCGTACGTCTTCAAATCCACCTTGCCGGCCAGCTGCACGCGGCGCACGGTGCGCGCCACCAGGATGTCGCTGCGGTCCACCATCGTCTCGTGGCGGTTGCGGCGCTGGAGCAGCTCCGGGATGTTGGCGGTGAAGACGCGGGTGATGTCGCCGTCGTCCACGAAGAAGTAGAGGAACGCCTCGCGGGCCGTCCGGCTCTCCCCGGTGAAGTCCAGCGTCACCAGCAGGTCGAGCGCGCGGTTGGGCGCCAGCCCGTGCCGCGAGACGGCCGCCAGCACCGCCTTGTCCACGCCGGCCTTCTTCAGCTTGATGAGGCCGTCCGCGCTGGCGTCGCAGGCGCAGCGGCGCTCCTCGATCATCTTCACGAGGTCCGCGGGCTCGAAGCCGGCCTGGGACAGCTTGGTCAGCTCCGCGTCGGTGAGCGGCAGCTGGTCCGAGCGCTCGTAGATGCGCGGCAGCTGGTTGGGGTCCCACTGGATGATGTTGTACGTCTGCACGTTCCCGGAGGGGAACGGCAGGGAGACCTGTGGGCTTCCGCGCGTGGCGGGAACCGAGACGGGCGCCTGGCTGGCGGTCAGCGCCAGGGCGGCGGCAAGTACCTGCGCAATCATGGTGACCCCTCTCTAGAACTTGTAACCGACGCCCATGCCCAGGCGGTGCGTCACGCCACCACCGCCAATGGGGATGTCCGGCGTGTAGTTGAGGCCGAGGATGATGTTGTCCTCGTCACCCAGGAGGAACTCGGCGCCCAGCTGCGGGGAGATGCCGAAGCGCAGGCCCTCTCCCTCGGGGATGACGATGGCGCCCGCCTTGAGGCCGGCGGTGAAGGCGATGGGCCAGCCCCACGTGCGGAAGCGCGGGCCCACCATGCCCACGAAGCGGCCGCCGTCGAAGATGTAGGCGGCGCTCACGTCGAGCATGTACCAGTCGTCTCCCCACAGCGACAGGGTGGCGCCCACGTACAGCGGCGGGCCCTCGGGCGCGCCCCGGGGCGGCTCCTCGGAGTGGATGGCCGCGCCCCAGTCGAGCTGGAGCGACACGCCCCGCCCGCCCGGGTCCGCATACCCGCCCTTGCCGTACTCGGACTCCTCGGGCCCATCCGTGCGGCCGCGCTCCTGCGCCCCGGCGGTCAGTGGCACCGCGGCGGCCAGCAGCACAGCGGCCCCGCACAACCTGGCATGACGCTTCATCTCGAAGACTCCCCCGAGCAGTAGGTGCGAAATTCGTCCGCTCTGACGCCGCGGCGCGCTGAATATTCAAGAGCCCTTCCCGGCAGGCAAGGACTCCTGAGACCTTCCCCTTCATCCTTCCAGATTTCCCGACCTCTCAGGCCCTGGGAGGCGCCGGTGGGGCGGCGGGCGTCTGCCCCCCGTCCGACGGAGGAGGAGGCTGCGGCACCTGGCGGGCCTCCGTGCGGGTGATGGGCAGCCACTGCGGATGGGCCCGGAGGAACTCCACCATCCGCTCGCGCACCAGGGCGCGCAAATCGAAGAGCTTCTCCGAGTTGGCCACGCTCACCAGGGCGCGCACGGTGAGGGTGCGGTCCATCACCTCGAGCACGACGACGCTCCCCACGCGCCGGTCCCACAGCTCCTTGCCCTCGCCCTCGAGGATGCGCGTCAGCTCGGCGCGCAGGGCGTTGATGTCGGTGAAGTAGTCCACCTGGAGGGTGACGGCGCCGAGCATCTCCGCGTTGCCCTTGCTCCAGTTCTGGAAGGGCTTGTCGAGGAACTGGGTGATGGGGATGACCATGCGGCGCTGGTCCCACACGCGCAGCACCACGTAGGTGAGGGTGATTTCCTCCACGGTGCCGAACTCGTTCTCCACCACCACCTGGTCGCCGATGCGGATGGGCTGCGTAATCGACAGCTGGATGCCGGCCAGCAGCGTGGAGATGGACTTCTGCGCCGCGAGGCCGAGCACGAGGCCGGCGATACCGGCGGAGGCCAGCAGCGACACGCCCACGTTGCGCACCACGTCGAACTGGATGAGCAGCAGGGCGGCGGCGATGACGTAGGTGGCCACCTCGAAGATGGCGCGCAGCACCACCAACTGGGTGCTCACGCTGCGTGCGCGCGAGGAGTCCTTCATCCCCGAGGCCACGCGGTTCTGCACGAAGGCGGCGGACACCCGGAGGAAGCGCAGGATGAACCAGGCCAGGGAGACGACGCTCAGCGAGTAGCCCACCCCGCTGAAGAACTCCTGCGCGGGGCGCGGCAGGCGCAGGAACCAGGTGCCCACCACCAGCAGCGCCGCGAAGGCCACCAGCAGCAGCGGCCCCCGGCCCGCGGCCACCATGTCGTCGTCCCAGCTGATGCGCGTCCAGCGCGCCAGCCGCAGGGCGAAGGCCAGCACCATCCGCTCCAGCAGCACCGCCAGCCCCAGGCTGCCCAGCAGCGTCACCAGCAGGCCCAGCCACTGCCAGGGCTCCAGCCCCAGCACCGTGTCCTCGAAGAAGACGGGGGGCAGCCACTCCGCCACGCGGGGGCCGTACTCCTCGAAGAGCGGGTCGACGCGCCTCACGGTGGACTCGCTGATGACCCACACCAGCGCGCCGTCCGCTGTCACCCGCTGCAGGCGGACCGCGACGCTGGCGCCCTCCAGGGGGATGGTGCCCAGCTGCTGCGTCCGGGAGCCGGCCGGGTCTCCCTCGGCGGCCTTGCTCAGCGAGGACAAATCCAGCGCCAGCTTGCGGTCCAGGACGAACTTGAGCCGGCGGGCGAGCTGGGGGCCGCGCTCCGCCTGCTCGGCCCGGGGGATGAAGTCCAGGTCCAGGTAGTGGGCGGCCAGGGCGTAGTCCCCCCGGTGGGCCGCGGACAGGAAGCCCTGGACGGCGGCGTGCGGCGTCTGCCGGTCCACGGTGGGAGGAGGCGTCCCCAGGCCGGCGTTGAGCGCGGCGGCCGGCAGGCTCCAGAGGACGCTCCAGACGAGGACGAGGGCCCTCAGGCCCCAACTGTCACGGTGCATCATGACCCTCTTCCATACTGTGTTTCGGCTGTCTTGCGCGCACGAAGTCGGGCCCGCCCCACGGCCGGGCGAGCGTGCGACGGTGGACAGCCGGAGGTGGGAGCATGCGGGCCCATCTCAGGGGATGGGAAACCGTTGGTGCCACGGATGGGGGTAGGATAGAAACGGCTCCAAGGAAGGTCGCCGTGTCCGAGAAGCGAAGAATCCTCCTGATTGACGACAGCGAAATCACGCTCGCCATGGAGAAGGCGGTGCTCGAGGCGCGGGGCTACGAAGTCGTCGCCACGTCGACGCTCATGGAGTTCGAAAAGACACTCCAGAGCTGGCGGCCGGACCTCATCCTCACCGACATCCACATGCCCGAGGCGAAGGGCACCGACATCTGCCGGACGCTCAAGAACGAGTACGGCACGCAGGACATCCCCATCGTCCTGTTCTCCAGCCTCCCGGACGACGAGCTGTCCAAGCTGGCCGAGCAGGTGGGCGCCGACGGCTCGCTCTCCAAGGTGAACGGCCTGGAGGCGATGGGCGAGAAGATAGACGAGCTGGTGCAGAGCATCCTCTGGTGAACCCCATGCGCCCCGTCCTCGTCGCCGCGCTGCTCGGCGCGTCGCTCGCCGGGTGCATGCGCAAGGACTCCGCCCCGCCTGCACCGCAGGCCGAGGCGGGCACGCCCCCGTCCCCCTCCTCCACCGCCACCGACGCTCCGGGCGCCGTGCTCTTCGTCTCCGCGGACACGCGGGGCTACCTGGGCCCGTGCGGCTGCAGCGAGAACATGCGCGGCGGCATCGCCCGCGCCGCCGCCCAGGTGCTGGAGGCGCGCAAGGGCCCCCTGCCCGTCCTCTATGTGGATGGCGGCAACAGCCTCTTCGGCGAGTCCGAGCTCAGGCCCGGCCAGGTCCCCCAGGAGGAGCGCAAGGCCAAGGCCCTGTCGGACGCCATGCGGCTGATGGGGCTGGCCGTGCGCGCCACCGGCCCGCTGGATGACACCCGGGGCGAGGCCTTCCGCCAGGGGCTCGGCCTGCCGGAGCTGCCCCCCGGCACGGTGAAGCTGCTGCCCGCCGGCGCCCGGAAGGTGGGCGTGGTGGCGGCGGACACACCGGAGCAGCTGGTGGAGGCCAGCGCGCGGGCCCGCTCGGAAGGGGCGGACTTCGTGGTGGCCCTCCTGGACGCCACGCTGGAGGCCGCGCAGGCCGCGGTGGAGCGCCCGGGGCTGGCCGCGGACGTGGTGGTGGCCACCCGCACCGCGTCGGAGTTCAGCGGCGAGCAGAACAAGCTGGTGCGCGCGGGCGTGCCGGTGGTGGCCCTGCAGAGCAAGGGGCGCTCGCTGTTGCGCGTGGACCTGGGCTACGCGCCCCAGAAGGGCGCCTTCACGCTGCAGAAGGGCCAGGCGGACCTGGACCGCGAGGCGGCCGCGCTGGACCAGCGGCTGGCGCTGCTGGACAAGGAAATCAACCTCCCCGGTGTGGACCCGAAGCTGAAGGCGCTCAAGCAGGGCAAGCGCGACGAGCTGGTGGCCCGCAAGCAGGCGCTGCTGTCGGCCCCGCCACCCACCACGGAGGGCGTCAACGGCTTCACCCTGCGCTTCGTCCCGCTGGAGTCCAGCCTGCCCTCGCACCCGGACGCGCAGGCCCTGGTGGCGGCCTATGACGGGGACGTGGGGAAGATGAACCTGGCCTGGGCGAAGGAGCACGGGCAGGACTGCCCCGCCCCCGCCAAGGGCCAGGCGGCCTTCGTGGGCAACGAGCCCTGCCGCACCTGCCACGAAGAGGCCTTTCCCCAGTGGGAGAAGACAAAGCACTCCCACGCGTGGGAGACGCTGGAGGGGATGGGCAAGCAGTTCCACCTCAACTGCACCAGCTGCCACGTGACGGGCTGGGAGCAGCCCGGGGGCGTGTGCCGCCTGGACAAGGTGGCCGGCCGCGAGGACGTGGGCTGTGAGGGCTGCCACGGCCCGGGCTCGCTGCACGCGGACGCACCGGAGAAGGACAACATCATCGCCTCGCCGGGCGAGGCCCTGTGCGTCACCTGCCACAACCCGGAGAACTCCCCCCACTTCGACTTCGCGACCTACCTGCCGCGAATCCTGGGGCCGGGGCACGGGAAGCCGGCGTCCGTGGAAAAGCCCGCGAAGCCGTAGTCCTCGCCTGGACGCCTGCCCCCACGCGGCGTCCGGCGAACAGGCACACGCGGCGACTCCTTGTTTGACTGTCAAGAAAAAGCGCGAATACTTCGGCCTTCGCCTGCTTCTGGGCGCACCGGACCTGCGACGCCATGCCGCCTCTCTCCCTGCTCCTGCTGACCCTGGCCTCGCTTCCCGCCTCGGAGAGCATTTCCCCGCCGATGCCGCCCCCGCCTCCGGGCATGCGCGTGCTGGCGTCCGACGAGAAGCGCCTGCTGACGGGTGAGGTGCCCCAGGAGCCGGAGGCCGAGGCCCCGACGGCGGTGGAGGAGCCGGAGGCCACCAGTGAAGAGGTGGAGTCCGAGTCCGCGGAGCTCGAGGAGCTGCGCGCGCTGGAGGGGGCGACGCTGGACCCGGCGGCCCGGCCCAGCGCGGAGGTGATGCAGTCGCTGCGCCGGCTGGGGCTGGCCAACCCGCTGCGGATGCGGATGCTGGACGCGCTGGACGAGCCGACGTTCCGCGAGGACGACTCGCTGGCGCCGCTGCCGCTCATCACCGACGTGGCCACGTTCGACGTGGGGCAGATTCAGGACCGCTACGACATCCCGGTGGAGATGCAGCCGCTGGTGGCGCAGTACATCCAGTTCTTCCAGGGGCCGGGGCGGCGCTGGTTCCGCAAGTGGATGTCGCGCGCGGCGCGGTACGTGCCGGTGATGCAGCCGATTCTCGAGCAGTACGGGCTGCCGAAGGACACGGTGTACCTGGCGATGATTGAGAGCGGCTTCTCCGCGCACGCGTACTCGTGGGCGCACGCCGCCGGGCCCTGGCAGTTCATCTCCAGCACGGGCAAGCAGTACGGGCTGAAGCAGGACTTCTGGGTGGACGAGCGGAGAGATCCCATCAAGGCCACGCACGCCGCGGCGTCGTACCTGAAGGACCTCAAGCGGGAGCTGGGGCACTGGTACCTGGCGTGGGCCGGGTACAACACGGGCTCCGGGCGCGTGCGGCGGATGGTGGAGCGGCACGGGACGAACGACTTCTGGGTGCTGTCGGAGGAGCGCGGGCTGGCGAAGGAGACGAAGCACTACGTGCCCAAGCTGATTGCCGCGGCGCTGGTGGCCAAGCACCCGTCGGCGTTCGGCTTCTCGGAGTCGGAGTTCGAGCCCGAGCCGGTGCTGGAGTTCGACGAGGCGGAGCTCACGGACGCGGCGGACCTGGACGTGGTGGCGCGCGCGGCGGGGGTACCCGTCAAGGCGGTGCAGGACCTGAACCCGGAGCTGAAGCGCTGGTGCACGCCGCCGGCGAGCGAGAAGAAGCCGTACAAGCTGCGGCTGCCCCGGGGTGCGGGGACGCAGTTCGCGGAGAACTACAAGCGCATCTCCCCCACCGAGCGGCTGTCCTTCAAGGTCCACAAGGTGAAGCGCGGGGACACGCTGTCGCAGATTGCCGAGCGGTTCGGCACCGCGTCGGAGGCCATCCTCCAGATGAACCAGCTCAAGAGCGCGCGGACGCTGAAGCTGGGCATGGAGCTGGTGATTCCGGTGCCGGCGGGCAAGAGCGGCGGGGCGATTGCGAGCAAGGTGGCGCAGGCGCGGCGCAGCGGCGTGGTGGTGCACCGGCCGGAGGAAGAGGTGCCGGCGGGCACGCCCAAGGGGCCGGTGGCGACGGGGCCGGTGAAGACGGAGAAGGTGAACGGCCGCACGCGGGTGACGTACGGCGTGCAGTCGGGCGACAGCCTCTGGGTGATTGCCACGAAGTTCAACGTGTCGGTGGACGAGCTGAAGAAGTGGAACAACCTGGGGCGCCGCACGCCGACGCTGCAGGTGGGCTCGCTGCTGTACGTGTGGCCGGACGGCGCGGGCGTGACGCAGGTGCAGGAGCGCTCCGGCACGGTGGTGGCGAAGCACACGGTGGCGGCGGCGAAGCCGGGCGGCCGGGTGCACACGCTGGCCAACGGCGAGACGCTCTGGTCCGTGGCGCAGCGCTACGGCGTCACCGTCGAGGACATCATGCGGTGGAACAACATCAAGGACCACCGCACCATCCCCGTGGGCCGGCAGCTCAACCTGAGCGCGCCGTGAGGTCCGGGGCGTAGACGGTGAAGCCGACCTCCGCCCCGAGGTCCGCCAGCATGCGCACCGCGCGCGAGGAGAAGCCGAACGGCGTGGAGTGCGGCTGGAGCCCCGCATGAATCCCGATGTCGAACCTCCGCTGCTCGCAGCGCTCCCAGGTGGCACGGGGAGCCCCTGGAAGCGCCTGGATGAGCGCGCCGAACCCGAGCAACGCCTCCTCCACGGTGCGAGGGTGCGTGGCGAGCTCCAGGCATGCGAACCGGGGCGTCTCGTGAAGCACGACGCAGTGGGGCTCGAGCACCCGGACGAGGTCCAGGAGCCCGGACTCGCAACGAAGCTCGAGGTCGACGTTCAGGAACTTGGTGGTCGGGGTTTCAGCCATCGTCGGGCCGACTCCTGCCCGGAGTCGGGCGGGTGATTTGCAGTGAGGGGGTGCATGACCACGCCCATCTCGCAGCATGACTCACGCGCCCTCCTCCCCACCCCTGACACCCAGCCCAGGCCATCGACGGCGCCTGTCTCGGAGGCGGAACCGCCGCCGGCCCTGAAGCCTCGTGCCCTGGCGGCGAATGCAAGCCATCCACTGGATGCCCGTCCGGCCTACGGGATGCCCGCCAACGTTGGGGTCGACTCCCACGTCGCCACCCTGCCCCGCGCTGCGGAGCCGCCGGGCCGCCCGCGGCTCATCAATCCGCCCCGCCTCACCGAGCCGCTCGCCGATACCGCCATCCGCGCCTCGAGCCGGGCTGCCGAGCAGTTGGGCGCTGCCCTCGCCCCCTTCCCGCCCCGCCTGTCCGAGCCGCTCGCCGACACCGCCATCCACGCCTCGCGCCTGGCAGCGGAGCCGCCGGGCGCGGCCCTCGTCCCCTTCCCGCCCCGCCTCCCCGAGCCTCCCGCCAACCCACGCTTCACGGGCCAGCCGCAGCTCGCGGACGTGGCCTCGGGCCAGCGGGTGCTCGGGCCGGGTACGCACGGAGACGGCCTGCGCGCCGTGCAGGCCACGCTGCTGGACATGGGCTTCGCGCTCCACGGCGGCGCGGACGGCCGGTACGGCCAGCACACCGCCCGGGCCCTCCGGAACTTCCAGGCTCACGCCTCCCGCGCCTTCCCCGCCGTGCGCCCCACCGGCACGCTGGACGCCGCCACCCTGCGCGCGCTGGACACCCTGGCCCCCGCGCCGGGCGCACGCGGCCAGTCCCGGGGCCTGCCCTCCCCCTTCTACGCCGGCCAGCCCGTGCGCGTAGTGGTGGCCCTGCGCGAGCACCGCACCTTCCTCTTCGACTCGGACGGCCGCCTCACGGACATCTTCCCCAACGCCACCGGCGCCGCCGCCACGCCCACGCGCACCGGGCTCAAGGTCGTCCGCGCGAAGCTGGACCAGGTCGCCGCCGAGGCCGCGGGCGCCCGGCTGTGGAACGACCGGCACGTCTTCGGCGTGCGCATCCTGGACCTGTCCTGGGCGGACGGCCGCCGCTCCACGCATTCAGGAGAGGAGCTGCACGGGACGAGCGCCCCCGCCCTGCTGGGCACGGACGTGTCCCACGGCTGCATCCGCCATTCGAATGAGGCGATTCTCGTGCTCCACGACGCACTCTCCGCGGGAGACCGCGTGGCCATCGTGGAGCACGTGGACGACCCGCACCTGGGCATCCCGGTGCGGGTGTCCTGAGGCGGCTACTGCTCCTCGAGCAGCGCCTTCAGCTCGCGGACCCGGCGGGTGATGAAGTCGCGGTCCAGCTTGCGGAAGTTCTCGGGCAGCAGCTCCTTGCTGGTGCACTCCTGCACCGCCGCCAGGTTCTGCAGCTCGATTTCCAGCGGGTAGCTGGGGGGCACGAAGTCCTCCAGCACCAGCGTCAGGTCCTCCTTCGTCACCGCATCCCGGCCGTCCGCCAGCGCGCGGAACTTCGAGCGCACCATGACGGCCTCGATGTCCGCGCCGCTGAACTGGCGCACGCCCGCCGGAATCATCGCGGAGAAGGACTCGATGCCCTCCACGGACACGCCCGTCTTCTTGGACATGACCTGGAACAGCTCGTCCCGCTCCACGTCCGTCTGCGGGTAGAAGAGCGCGATGTGCTCCTCCGCGCGGCCCTGACGCTTGAGGTCGATGGGCAGCAGGTCCGGACGCGCCGTCATCAGGAACCAGACAATCTTGCCGCGGTACTGCGTGTTGCCCATGAACGAGGCAATGGAGCCGAACACGCGGCTGCTCGTCCCCGAGTCCCCGCCGCTGTCGCGGTTGCCCAGGAAGGTGTCCGCCTCGTCAATCATCACCGCCACCGGCCACAGGGCCTTGAGCAGGTTGAAGATCTTCTCCAGGTTGGACTCGGTGACGCCCTGCCACTGGCTGCGGAAGTTGAGGAACTTCACCACGGGGATTCCAATCTCCCCGGCGAAGCAGCTCACCATGAACGTCTTGCCCGTGCCCACGGGGCCCGTGAGCAGGTAGCCCATGGGCATGACCTCCAGGCGCCCCTTCTTCAGGGCCCCGGCCGCCTGCCGCAGCATCTGCTTGGCCTTCGCGTGGCCGGCCACCGCGTCCAGGTTGTGCACCGGCTCGATGAACTCCAGCAGGCCGTGGCACTCCGCCTGGATGATCTCCTTCTTCTTCTCCTTGAGGAGCTCCGGGGTGATGCGAATCTCCCGCTCCAGCGCCTCGGTGAGCACGCGGTCCAGGTTGATGCGGGACAGGCCCGCCGTCATCTTCGCCAGGCCCGCCAGCGGCACGTCCGACAGCGACTGGAGCCGCTTGCCCTCCAGCTTGTAGCGCACGTACTCCAGCCGCTCCTCCTCGTCGGGCAGGGGCAGCTCAATCGGCGCGGCGTAGGGGTTGCGGCTGATGCGCGGGGAGATGTCCGCCAGGTTCTCCGCCAGCAGGACGATGGAGACGTCGCCCGCGAGGAACTGCGGGTCATGCGCCCACTTGTCCAGCGTGGCCAGCACGAAGCGGTCCTCGGTGGACAGGTGGGAAATCTCCCCGCCCGGCACCAGCGTCTCCGCGAAGTCGATGATGAGCGCCAGCGACTTGCCCTCGCTCACCCGCATGCGCAGGAAGTTCTCCAGAATCTGGAGCGCCCGGCCCGGGTCTCTCGGCATGACCTTGGAGTAGTCCGTGCCGTACATGGCGTCGTAGCCGGACATCGTCCGCTGCAGGTCCTTCTGCGTGTCCGGCGTGGCGGAGCGGATGCCGGACGAGCGGTCGTAGAACAGCACGTGGTCCCGTCCGCCGAAGAGCTCCTCGGAGAGGAACGTCCTCAGGGTGCCGAAGCCGCGACCGCCGTCCTCCATCTGCAGCGGTTGCAAGTCCCTCACCGCCCCGTAGAGCAGGAAGGTGCTGACCGTCTTCGTGTAGTACTTCCGGGCCAGCTGCTGCGCCCACCGGGGCAGGTCCGCCAGCGGATCCGCCTTGTTGACCTTGCGCACCTTGCTCACAGACACACGCCTCCTCTCGCTCCACCGTCCGGGGAGCAGGCCGCCCGCTCCCCTGCTGGGAGCGGGCCTGGGGCTAGCGGCAGCCGCGCACCTTCTTGAGGGCAACGCGCGCGGTGGCCGGCTCCTGCCCAGAACCCGACTCTGGCACGTCCACGGCGGCCTCGTCGTGGCACTTCAGCTTCAGCAGCAGCTGCCGGGCGGTGGAGGGCACCTGGATGGTGGCCGGGGTGACGTCCCCCAGCTCCTTCCCGTCCACGAAGATGGTGGCGCCAGCCGGCCGGGACTCGACCTTGACGGCCACCTTCGTCACCACCGGCTCCAGCTTGACGGACAGCTGCGCCCGGCCACCGCCGGACACGGCCACCTGCCGGGACTGGGACTTGTGGCCCGGAGCGCTCACCTGCACCGTCCACTCCGGCCCGACGACGGGCACGTCGTTGATGAACGCGTCCGACTTGCCCTGGGCGCGCACCACCTTGCCGTCCACCTTCACCTCGGCGTCGTCGGGCTGGGTGACGAGCATCAGCGTCGCGGCGGGCGACAGGCTCTCCAGCACCACGGCGAGCGAGGTGACGTCCTTGCCCTCGGCGACGTCCACCGTCCGGGTGAACGTCTTGTAGCCCTCGGCGCTGACCACGACGGAGACCTTGCCGGACGGCACCGTCTTCACCAGCGTCAGGCTGCCCTTCTCCACGGGCACCGGCTGCATGTCGAGCATCACCTGCGCGTTGTCACGCACCGCGGCGGGGACGCCCTGCAGGTCCAGCATGATGAAGCCGTCGCCCGGACGCATGAGCGCCCAGCCCACGGCAACCAGCACGAGCAGCGCCGCCAGGCCGCCTCCGGCGTAGAGCAGCACCCGCTTGTCCGGGCCTCGCGGCGCCAGCGCGGGCACCGCGGCCGTGGGGCGCTCCTGGTCGGCATCGTCCTCGTCCTCCATCTGCGGCGCGTTGCGGCTGGAGGCCACCGAAGGAGGCTGCGACGTGCGCGAATGGCCCGGGGACACGTCCAAAGGCGCATCCCGCGCGATGCGCGGCAGGCCGTCTCCACCCTGGCTGCCCCGGCCGCCGGGACGCAGCGTGGGCGGCGAGGCGTCCACCGGTGACAGCGTGGGCATGGACACGGACGCGCGGCCAGGCATGGCGGGCGACAGCGAAGGCGGCGGCACCGTCACCGGCATGTTCGCCTGGGACAGGCGCGGGGCCGACGGCAGCTGCGAGGAGGCCGGAGGCCCGATGACCGACGTCTTGCCGGTGATGGGCTCCTCGTCCTCGCCCTCCGGCTGGACGGCCTTCGACTCCAGCGGCGTGACGGCGCGGCCGATGGCGGCGCCCGGCTGCGTGGTGGGCTCCGGGCTGTCGTCGAAGACGTGGTCGCTGGACACCAGCTGCGTGGCCTGGACCTCGTCCTCCTTGGGCGCGGGGGCGGCGGTGGCGGCCGTCAGCTTCGGCAGCGCGGCCAGCGTGGGCGAGCGGCGCACCCCTCCGGCGGACACGGGCGGAAGCGACGCGGTGGCGCGGGCCGGCAGCGGGGCCATCGGCTGCACCACGGGCACGGCCACCGGAGGCTGCGCGGCGGCCTGCTGCGCGGCGGCCTGTGCGGCGGCCAGCGCAGCCGCGGAGGGCTGCCCCGGCATGCTGTTGAAGGAGGCCGCCTCCAGCGCGGCCAGCATCCCGTCGGGCGGCTTGATGTCCGCGTACTCCGACAGGCGCTGCTTCTCGCGCTCCACCTCCTCGGCGAACGTGGACTTCATGTACTGCATGAGGTCCTTGCGGCCGAAGATGGTCTCGCTGGTGATGAGGTAGCGCTGCAGGTCGTCGCCCAGCTCGCTGGCGTACTGGTAGCGCTCGTCCACGTCCTTGGCCAGGGCCTTGAGGACGATCTTCTCCAGCGCCTCCGGGATGCGGCGGTTGTACGTGGAGGGCGGCGGCACCTCCGCCTTGCGGACCTTCTCCAGCACGCTGAAGTCGCTGTCGCCCACGAACAGGCGCTCACCGGTCAGCATCTCGTAGAGGCACACGCCGATGGCGAACACGTCCGAGCGCCGGTCCAACGGCAGGCCGCGGATCTGCTCCGGGCTCATGTAGCCGAACTTGCCCTTGAGGATGCCGGCCTGCGTCTTGGTGGCCTTGCCCGCCGCCTTGGCGATGCCGAAGTCGATGACCTTCACCTCCCCCTCGAAGGAGATGAGGATGTTCTGCGGCGAGATGTCGCGGTGGACGATGTTCATGTCCCGCCCCATCCCGTCCTTCTTCCGGTGGGCGTAGTCCAGGCCCTCGCACATCTTGGACACGCAGAAGGCCACCAGCGGCACCGGCGCGGGCTCGCCCTTCTTCCGGCACCGGTCGAAGATGGCCCGCATGTCCTTGCCGGGGATGTACTCCATCGAGATGAAGTAGCTGCTCGCGATCTGCCCCAGCTCGTAGATCGACGCGATGTTGGCGTGGGTCAGCTGGACGCTGATCTTCGCCTCGTCGATGAACATCGAGATGAACTCTTCGTCCTCCGCGATGTTGGGCAGGATGCGCTTGATGGCCACGAGCCGCTCGAAGCCGCTCGCGCCGAACTGCTTCCCGCGCCACACCTCCGCCATGCCGCCGATGTTGATGCGGTCCAGAAGGAGGTACTTCCCAAAGGGAATGGGCTGCCGCTTCGGTTGAGTGGTCGTCACGTGGGGGAGGGTCCGTTCATCAGGAGCCTAGCGATCGCGGCTCCGCAGGGTCAACCACACGGAAGCCCCTCCCGAAGAAGGGCAGGCAGGCAGGCGCGGGCCGTGGGCGAGGCTCCGGCGCTCAGGGCTGGACACTCGAGGTGCCCGCGTCGGGGGGCGCGGCCGCCGGAGGCACCGGCTCCGGAGGCACCGGCTCCGGTGACACCGGGTTGTCACGGAACGCCCCGCCCGGGGCGTCCTCGTCGGGAGGCACGGGCCGCACCAGCAGGAAGCGCGTCTCGCCCCCGACGGACACCACGGCGGGGTCGCCGAAGCGCTGCTCCCCGGGGAGCCCCACCGCCGTCACCCAGGCGCCCTTGCGCTCGGGCGCGACGCAGTACAGCACTGTCCCGGGGCGGACACCCGGGGCCTCGCGCACCGGGCCCTCGCAGTCCTTGCGCACCTGGAGCGTCCAGCTCTGCAGCGGCTCCCCACGCACGAGGTAGGGGGGCCTGCCCAGCTCCTCCAGCAGCGGCTGGAGCACCCGCGGGTCGTCCGGCACGGCCTGCTCGGTGGTCAGCTCCTGCGCGAGCTGGTGGAAGCGCTGCAGGGACATGGAGGCGATGTCCACCGAGGCCAGGGGCACGCGGCTCTCCGCCAGCACCAGGTCCACGAAGAGCGCGCCCACCAGCAGGATGGGCAGCAGCCGGTACCCCTTGAAGTCGTCCACCCGCCCCCGCGCCAGGCCGGCGGCGACGACCAGCGTGCCCAGCGCCGTCAGCGCGAGCACCACCGCCGGCAGCACCGGCGAGGGCAGCAGGGTGAAGGCGGCCACCTCCGCGCTCCGGGCGCGCACGGCGTCGGCCAGGTCGCCGCCGTAGATCCACCCCAGGGCCACCAGGCAGAACGCGTTGCCGAGCAGGGCCTTTCGCGAAGGGAGTGTCATCCGGCGAGCGTGCGCGCCGGGTCGGTGGCGGCGGCGCGGCGGCTGGGGAAGTAGGCGCCGACGAGCGCGGCGAAGAGACCCAGCAGCACGCCCCCGACCACCACCGGCCAGGGGAAGGAGAAGAAGCTGTCGGGCTTGTAGGGGAAGTTGGGCAGGTAGCCGGTGGCCAGCCGGTTCACCCCGAAGGCCATGAGCAGGGCAATGGCGGTGCCGGCGGCGCCTCCGGCCAGGCCCACCACGGCGGCCTCGGCCAGGACGATGCCGCGCACGTCCGAGCGCGAGGCGCCCACCGCCTGCATGACGCCAATCTCCTTGGCGCGGGCGCGCACGGAGGCCGACAGCGCATGGGCGATGTTCACCGCCGCCAGCAGGCAGATGAGGATGGACAGCAGCGCCAGCGCGGCGGTGATGAGGGCCACGGCCGCGCCCGTGTTCTCCGCCATGCGGCGCTCCTGGTCGTCTATCTCCAGCCCCATGCCCTTCACCGCGTCGATGAGGGCGGGCACCTGGGACGGGTCCTTCGCCACCAGGGTGACGCCCGAGTAGCTGTCCGCGTCCACGCCGGACTCGCGGTTGATGCGCACCGCCGCCTCCAGGGGGATGGTGATGCCGGCGAACATGGCCCGGTCCGACGCGCCCACCACCTGCGTCTGCGCCATGCGCGTGGGCCCGGACGCGGAGGCCGCCACGTAGGAGCGGTTGAACTCCACAGGGAAGCCGAAGCCGACCAGCATGCTCGCGGACAGCTGCGGCAGCTTGCGCGCCGGGGCGAACGTCTTGTTGTACAGCTCCAGGAGGCGCGTGGAGATGAGCGCGGGGATGGGCTGGCCCTCGCCCCCGTCCTTGAACTCGCCCAGCTGCACGTCGCCCTTCACCAGCCCGGGCTCCACGCCCACGGCGAGCACCTCCAGGCCCATGCGCAGCTTGGTGCCGAAGAAGACGCCGTCGTAGCGGGTGACGGCCGGCACACGCACGTTCATCTTCCGGTAGGTGGCCTCCACGCCGGGCAGCGCCGCCAGCCGCTCCACGGTGGCCGCGTCCAGCTTGCCGCCGCCCAGCAGCGAGCCCAGCGACACCGCCGAGGGCACCACGTCCACCAGCCGCGCGTCGGTGGGAAATATCTTCTCGCGGATGACGCGGCCCACGCCCAGGCCCAGGCCCAGGAAGAAGACGAGCGCGCCCACGCCCATGGCCACGCCGAAGGCGGAGAAGAAGGCGCCCTTGCGCTCGCGGGCGAGGCTCAGCCGCACCAGGCGGGCCAGCGCGTCCAGCCTCATGGGGCACCTCGGGTGGCCAGGTGCAGGTCGGCGCGCTCCTCCACGAGCCGGCCCTCCTTGAGCCGCAGCACCCGCCGGGCCGCGGCGCTCATGCGCTCCTCGTGGGTGACGGCCAGCACGGTGAGGCCCTCGCGGTGCAGCTCCTTGAAGAGCTGGATGACGCCGTCGCCGGTGGCCGAGTCCAGGTTGCCGGTGGGCTCGTCGCACAAGAGCAGCTTCGGCCCGCCGTAGAGGGCGCGGGCGATGGCCACGCGCTGGCGCTCGCCGCCGGACAGGCGCACCGGGGCGCGGTCCTTCTTCGCGCCCAGGCCCACGCGCTCCAGCATGGCCTCCGCGCGCTTGCGGGCGTCCGCCTGCGGCGCGCCGAAGTGCGACGGCAGCAGGACGTTCTCCAGCGCGGAGAGGTTGGGGATGAGGTGGAAGGACTGGAAGACGAAGCCGACGTGGGTGTTGCGGAAGCGGGCCAGGGCCTTGTCGTCGAGGCTGCCGAGCTTCACCCCGCCCACCTCCACCTCGCCCTTGTAGTGCACGTCCAGTCCGCCCAGCAGGTGCAGCAGCGTGGACTTGCCGCTGCCGGACGGGCCCACCACCGCGACGAAGTCCCCGTCCGCCACCTCGAGGGACATGCCGTCGAGCACGCGCACCAGGGTGCCATCCCCGTCCACGTACTCCTTCACGATGTCGCGCGCGTGAATCAAGGCGTGGCCGGCTGGGTGGTGGTGGAGCCCGGCGCGGCCGGAGTCAGGCGCAGGGACATCTCCGCCTGCAGGGCCTTGTCCTTGCGGGACACGGCCAGCGTCACCGCGCGCAGGTCGTCGGTGGCCTCCAGCCAGCGCACGGTGGTGGCCTTGATGGCGAAGCCGCCGATGCCCCAGGCCTCGGAGGGCAGGTTCTTCACCGCGTCCGACAGGCGCTTCAGGTCCAGCACCACGCTGAAGGCCGCGTCCTTGCCGGCGTCCTTCAGGTCCTCGGCCACCGGGCCGTCGCCACCGGCCGGCTTCGCGAGCGAGGCCAGCGTGGCCTCCAGCTGGGCCTTGGGCGCCGCCACCACCAGCCGCCCGTTGGGGCCGAGCGCGAAGTGGGCGCCCTCCCCTGCCCGGTAGGACGTGAGGTAGACGCGCTGGCCCGCGAGGTCGGCGGGCTCCACCTTGGCGCCGAAGTCGCCGGCGATGGCGGGCAGCTTCTCCAGCGTGGCCTGCGTCTTCGCGGCGTCCTCCGTGTCCGCCAGCGCGACGAGGTGCACGAAGCGGAAGGGGTTGGTGCGGCGCAAATCGAGCGCGGGCATGCCGGCGCCCAGCTGCACCGTGGGCGACAGCGACATGCCCAGCACCATGCCGGGCTTGAGGTTGTCGAGCACCTCCGCCTTCATGTCGAGCCCGCTCTTCTGCACCGCGCGGGTGATGTAGCCGCCCGCGAGGTAGGGCCAGGCGCCGTCCAGGTGGGACGGGTCACCGCTGAAGCGGGCCACCAGGAAGCTGTCCACGGGCAGCGCCCCCAGGAGGTTGGCGCCCGCCTTCACCGGCTCCAGCGCCGCCAGCGACGCCTGCGTGTCCGGCCACGGCGCGTCCGCGTGCACCGTCACCGCGCGCTCCTCGATGCGGCCCGTGAGGGTGAGGCCCTGCACGCTGCCGGCGGGGATGAAGGCGCCGGTGCCGCCGGGCAGCCACACGTGGAAGTCGCGCTCGGAGGGGAGCCGCTGGAGCGACGCGTTCAGCACGGGCTCGCTCGCGAGCGACTTCTCCACGGGCTGGGTGGCCAGCGTGCCCAGGCTGGCCACCGACGCGCCGGCGCCCAGCAGGGCGTAGTCGGTGCCCTTGAGGAAGAGGATGCCCAGCGCGGGCTCGGTGGCGCCGGGGCGGCTGAAGGTGACGAGGTTGCCGCCGTCCACCGAGGTCTTCTTCTGCTCCGACGCGCCCAGGCGGGTGCGCGCGAAGTTGCCGAAGGTCTCCTGCAGCTTGTCGGCGTCCTTGGTGCCGACGATGGAGACGGCCCGGTTGCCGCCGAGGAAGGCCGCGCCCGCGCCGCGCTCGGGGGCGATGCCGGCGGCCTCCAGCGCCTGGCGGCTGCGCAGGTCCACGCCCACCTGCTTCATCACCGCGCTGACGTAGCCCTCCGCGGAGGAGAAGTTCTGGAGCTGGGCGGCGAACGAGGCCACCTTGAGGTTCTGGAAGCGGGCCAGCTTCTCTCCGAGCGCGCCCAGGTCATTGATGACCACGGCGGCCTGTGCATCGCGAGGCAGGTAGCGGGCGGGGCCCGCGGCGCTGGTGCCAGGCCCACCGGGGCCGGCCTCCTTGCCGCAGCGGGAGCAGCCCGCGAGGGCGAGCACGAGGAAGAGGGTCGGAAGCCAGGCTCGGCGGAACATGCCAGCAGGACAGGACGGCTGGGCCGGAGAGTCAATTTATTCGTGAGGGGCCTGTGGACCGGGAGCCGGATGACGGACAGGCCCCGTCCGCGTCCGGCTCACACGGGGCGTGGGGCCGCTCTACCTCCAGCCGGGCAGGCGCCGGCCCGGTGCCGAACGGGCATGACGGGCCTGGCCGGCACGCCCGGGTCGTCTCACGGTGTCCCGGTCAGCAGCTGCGGTCGCACTTCATGGTGCAGTCCCGCTGCGCCAGCTGGCAGACCATCCGGCACTGGAGGTCGCCTTCACACTTCGCGACACATTGGTCCCTTATCGGGGAGCACCGGGTGCAGCAGACCTGCGCGCTGGCCTCCTCGGCGCCCAGGGTGGACGCCCCCAACGCCGCCGCCGCGCCCAATGCCATGCCGATAAGCCCCATCTTCAGTGCCTTCATCATGTCATCTTCCTCTCGTGGAACGGCTGGGGATGGAGCGTCCATCCCGTAACGCAGTCTACAACAGTTACCCAGGAGACCGTGGAATGGTGGCTGCCGCGCAAGCCGAACGGAGGCGGGAGGACACTCCCGCGCAGCCCCCCCGACCGCGGCGCAGGCCCTGGGCGGGGCTCGCGTTCCTGGCCTTGCTGGTGGTGGGGATGGTCCTGCTGCGCACCTTCGCCGTCCGTCCGCTGCGCGTCATCTCCGGCTCCATGGAGCCGACGCTCCAAGTGGGCGAGCGCGTGGTGATGGACCAGCTCACGTATCGCTTCCGGGCGCCGGAGGCCGGGGACATCGTCGTCTTCGCGCCCCCGCCCCAGCTCGCGAAGACGGTCGCCGAGCCCCCGCGCTACTCGCTCAAGCGGGTGGTCGCCGTGCCGGGACAGGTGGTGCAGGTGCTCGACGGGAAGGTGCTCGTGGACGGCCAGCCCCGGCACGAGCCCTACGTGGCCGAGCCCGCGAGCTACACCTGGGGCCCGTCACGGGTGCCGGAGGGTACGTACTTCGTGCTGGGCGACAACCGCAACGCCAGCGCCGACTCGCACGCGTGGGGCTTCCTGCCGGCGCAGTACGTCCTGGGCCGCGCGTGGCTGCGCTTCTGGCCGCTGGAGCGCGCCGGGCGCCCCTGAGCTGCGTGGCGAAAGGCCTACCGCACCCGCGTGCCATGCGGCAGCGGGCCGCGCGTCTCCTCGGAGAACTCCAGGAACTGCTCCATCTGCCGCACGGACTCCTCGGTGGCCTCGGCCTCCAGGCTCAGCACGGTGAGCTGGCGGTTGACGCTCTCCGGGTCGCGGATGGCAATCGACTGCTCGTGCGTCAGCCGCATCAGGTCTTCGATTCCCGCGAGCTGGTGGCTCACCACCTCGCGACTCTCGCTGGCCTGCTCGAAGCGCGCCAGGCGCTTGCGGAGGATGTCCACGCGGTTCTGCTTCACGTCCTTGAGCCGCGGGTTCTGCTCGCGCGCCAGGTCGTCCTCCAGCTCGCGCACCTCGCGCTCCAGGTGCTCGCGGTCGGAGCTGTTGAGGTACGAGCGGTACTGGTTCAGCGTGGAGATGAGCCGCAGGAAGGACGTGAGCAGCGCGTCCAGCCGGGGCTCGCTGTCCGCCTCCAGCACCTTGCCGCCCGGCAGCTTCCGGTAGTTGGCGAGGATCTTCTCCTTCAGTCCCAGGAGCTGCTGGTAGTGCTCGCGCTGCGACGGCGCCAGGTCCGCCTGGAGCGCGTCCACCTGCTTGCGCGCGGCCTCCGGGTCGTCGGGCGTCTTGGCCCGCACCGCCCGCTGGAAGCGCGACATGGACGACAGGACGCCCAGGTAGAGGCCCTCCAGTCCCAGGGCCACCAGCGCGGGCAGCGGCTCGCCCGTCATCGCCGCCGAGGCCGCCGCGGTGCCGAGCCCCACCAGGTTGGCGGGCATCAGGAATGCGGCCTTGATGTAGTTCGGCGACTTCTTCGCCACGTCCGTGCTCCCTTACGGGCCTCGCGCCTCCGACACATACTTCAACGCGCCCAGGTCCCTCGTGTCCTCCGCGGGCGGAACCCGCGGCCCCTGCTTGAGCTTCTGGAAGAGCGCGGCAGCGCTCTGGAAGAGCTCGTCATAAGTGACGGGCGCCTCTCCGGAAAGACCGAAGAACGCCCGATTGTCCGCAAGTGTCGCCGGCGGCGCGCTGCGGATGGCCTCAATCGGGTCCCCCAGGTACGGCGCCACCTCGCCCAGCATGCGTGCCCCCGCCGTGGGGTCCTTCAGCACGCTCTGCCCCGCATCCAACAGTCCGCGCAGCACCCGGCGCACCGCGTCCGGGTAGCGCGCCGCGAAGTCCCCGCGCGCCACCAGCACCGTGGCCACCAGGTGCGGCGCATCCGCCGTCGTGGCCAGCACCGCCCCGCCCCTGTCCTTCGCCGCCAGCTCCACGTCGCCCCACAGCCCCACCACCGCGTCCGCCCGGCCCTCGCGCAGCGCGCGGCCCGCGTCCAGCGTGGAGGGCAGGTCCACCCAACTCACGTCCGTCGTCCGCAGCCCCGCGCGCGCCAGCACCCACAGCGCGAAGTAGTGCGAGGAGCTGAACGGGTACACGCCCACCCGCTTGCCCCTCAGCGAGGCGAGGTCCGGCACGCCCACCGCCGCCAGCGCCTCCTGCCCGCGGCTGCGGCCCACCAGCAGCAGGGTGCGGGGCGCCGCGTCCCGCAGCGACGGGGCCCAGGAGGCCAGCCGGTCCACGGAGAGGGCGGCCATGTCCACCCCGCCGTTCTCCCCGCCAATGGCCAGCGCCTGCCGCAGCTCCTCCTCGCGCGCGAAGAGCACCGCGCGCGCGTCCAGCGCATAGGCCGTCTTCAGGAAGCCCTGCGCCGCGCCCGGTGGGGGCACCGGGTTGTCCAGCGTCATCGCGCCGCCGGTGGCCACCAGCAGCGCCGACGCCGAGCCCCGGGGCGTGAAGCCGATGAGCACCGGCCGCAGCGGCACCGAGGCCACGTCCGCCACCGGCGCGGCCACCCCGGCGGGGAAGTCCCCGGGAGACAGCCGCACCGCTTCCCGCGCCGCCGGGAAGAAGCGCTCCTGCAAGCGGTCCAGGTACCCCAGGCGCGACGCGAGCGCATAGCCCGCGCCGAGCAGGCAGAGGGTGAAGAAGAGGAAGAGCCCTGGACCGCGATGGAGCTTCACGGAAGGCCTACTCGACCCCCACCTTCTTGCCGATGGTCTTCTCCGCGCCGCCGCTCACGTCCGACACCGGCGCCGGGCTGTCCAGCAGGCCCATCTCCATCTTCATCTGCTTGACCAGCTCGTTGGCCTGGATCTTCTCGGCCTCTTCCTCGATGTTGGCCGCCATGTGGTCCACGCCCTCGAGCGCCATCTGCATGCGCGCCTCGTTGACGGCGGACTTCTCCTGCACCTTGCGCAGCATCTCGTCGTGCGTCGAGTCGATGCCCGCGACGGTGAAGGACTCCATGGTGTCGGCGACCTTGGCCTGCCACTTGGCGCGGCGCGCCTCGCGGATGGCGTTCATCGCCTCCTGCGTCTTGCGCTCCTTCTCGCGCATGAACGCCTTCTTCACCGTCAGGGCCTTCTCGTAGGCCTGGCGGGCGGTGGCCAGTTGCATCTCGTTGCGGCCGAGCGCGTCCTTTTCAATCTGCAGCTTGCCGGCGTACTGCGCGGCCAGGTCGTCGCGGCCCGCCTGGATGGCGGCCTTCACCTTGGCCGTCAGCGAGCGCACGTCCTCCTGGTACTTGGCATTCTCCTTCTCGAGGAGCGTCACGTTCGCCCGAACCATGGCGATGGACTCGTTCATCTTCGGGACCTGGTCGTTCAGGTCTCTGACGTTCTGCTCGAGAATCAGCTCCGGGTCCTCGATGGAGGAGACGAAGAAGCCGGCGAAGCTACGCATTGCCCTCTTGAATCTTTCCCACATGTCGGCGGTCTACCTCCATCCAGCCCAACTTGCAGCCACCTTACACGATACCCGGGGCGCGCAAGCAGCCACAGTCCCACACTCTGACAACTGCTACGCGCTCCCACCTAAGGCCATTGCCCGCCGTATGAAAGTCCTGCCCGGACGGCCGGAACGGAAGCCGCCCGCACGGCGGACCCGCCCTCCCGGCCCCCGCTCGTGGCGCTTGCCCGGAGGGTAGGAAGCGGGGAAAACCCTCGCTCCCGTGTCGACGCCTCCCCCTCCCAGCGCCTCCGGAGCCTTTGAAGACGCGCTGGAGCGGGCGGTGGACGCCCAGCGGCGCGGCGTGCTCGCGGCGGGCGCGGCGGTGCGGCTGGTGGGCGCGGCCCTCTTCCTGACCATCAGCACCGCCCTGTGGTGGATGGGGGGCATGGACTGGGCGCCCTACCCGCCCGTGCTGGCGCTGTACCTGGGGGTGGCGGCGCTGCTGTTCGTCCTGCGGCGGCGGCCCCAGGCGCGGTGGCTGGGAGTGGTGCAGGCGCCGGTGGACGTGGCGCTGGTCTACTGGCTCCAGCACGTGGCGATGCCCATCTCGCCCTTCCCCTCCGGCGTCGCGGGCTTCAGCCTGGGGCTGTTCTCGCTGGTGGTGGCGCTGAGCGGGCTGACGCTGCGGCCGTCCGTCGTCTACGGCACGGCGCTGCTGTCCGCGCTGGCCCAGGGCGCGCTGATGCGGCAGGCGGGCGTTGGCTGGGGCGCGGTGGCCATTGCCGTGGTGGCGCTGGTGATGGTGGCGGCGGTGAGTCACTACGGCACCGGGCGGCTGCGGCAGTTGGCGGTGGCCCTCACCCGCGTGGAGGTGGACCGGGCCCTGGAGGCACGGCGCTTCCAGGAGGTGGAGGAGGCACGGCAGACGATTGAGCGCATGCTGAGCGACGCGAATGCCCGGAACGCCGAGCTCCAGGCGCTGCAGCGGGACAAGGAGCAGCTCAACCAGTTCCTCGTACACGACCTGCGCTCGCCCCTGTCCGCGCTCACCATGACGCTGTCGTGGATGGAGCAGGAGCTGCCGCCGGGCAAGGGCGTGCTGTCCGACTCGGTGCGCACGGGCCTCGCCGTCACCGCGCGGCTGGACCGGATGATTTCCGACCTGATGGACGTGCCGCGCCTGGAGGAGGGCCGGCTGGAGCCACGCCGGGTGCCCTTCCGCGTGGACCGGCTGCTGGAGGAGGTGCGCAGCTCGCTGGAGGGCGCGGCCCGCGCGCGCAAGCTCACGCTGGACGTGGCGGCGCCCGAGGCCCTGGAGCTGGTGGGCGACTCGGAGCTGCTGGTGCGGGTGGTGGAGAACCTGGCCAGCAATGCGCTGCGCTACACGCCCACCGGCGGCAGGGTGCGGCTGGAGGCGGGCGTGGCCCCCGAGTGCCGCTGGCTGGCGGTGCGCAACGACGGGCCGCCCATCGCCCCGGAGACGCGGGCGCGCATCTTCGACAAGTTCGTGCAGGGCGAGGCGGAGAAGGACAGCCGCCGGGGCTACGGGCTGGGGCTGTACTTCTGCCGCCTGGCCACCGAGGCCCACGGCGGGCAGCTCTCGGTGGAGGACACGCCCGGCTGGCCCACGTCCTTCGTGGTGCGGCTGCCGGCCTGAGGCCGCGACGCGGCCCAGGCTCTGGAGGTTCAGCTCCCGCGCGCGCGCTTCTTGCGGCGGCGGAGGATGCGCTCCACGTGGGCGTTGGCGCTGGCGAGCACCGCCGGCGCGTCCAGCGTGGTGAGCACGCCGTCCTTCAGCACGGCCTTGCCGTCGATGAAGACGTGCGTCACGTCGCTGCCGCGCGCGGAGAAGACCAGGGGCGCCAGCACGTCCTCGGGCGCGGGGCCCGCGTGCAGGCCGCTCACGTCCACCACCGTGAGGTCGGCGCGCTTGCCGACTTCAATCGAGCCCACCTCGTCCTCGAGGCCCAGGGCCCGCGCGCCGTGCACCGTGGCCATCTCCAGCACGCGCAGGGGCGTCATGGCGCGAGGCCCGACGCGGGGGTTGTGCAGCACGGAGGCGAGCCGCATCTCGTGGAAGATGTCGAGCGTGTTGTTGCAGGGCGCGCCGTCCGCGCCGAGCGCCACCGCCACGCCGGCCTCCAGCAGCTCCGGCACCTTGGCGATGCCCGAGCCCAGCTTGAGGTTGGAGCCGGGGCAGTGGCACACCACGGTGCGCGTCTCACGGAGGATGTCCTGCTCCTCCTGGGACAGCCACACGCAGTGGGCCAGCGTCACGTGCGCGCCGGACAGGCCCACCTTGTGGAAGAAGGCGACGTTGTCCTGGCCGCCGGTGTACTGGCGCACCGCCTCCGTCTCCTTCGCATTCTCGCTGGCGTGGGTGTGGATGCGCACGCCGTGGTGCTGGGCCAGCCGCGCCACCTCGCGCAGCAGCTCCGGCGTGCAGGACAGCACGAAGCGCGGGGCGAAGGCGTAGCGCAGGCGGCCCTCGTGCGAGCCGTGCCAGCGCTCCAGCAGCGACAGGCTCTGGGCCAGCGAGTCGGCGGTGCTCTCGCGCAGGCCGTCGGGCACCGCCGAGCCCGCGTCCATCATCGCCTTGCCACCCACCAGCCGGAACCCGGAGTCCCGCGCGGACTCGAAGACGGCGTCGTAGTGGTGCACGCTGCCCATGTCGAGCGCCGCCGTGGCGCCCGAGCGGATGAGCTCGGCGAAGGTGAGGTCCGCCGAGGCGCGCATGGAGGCCGCGTCGTGCGCCGCCTCGAAGGGCCAGATGCGCTCGCGGAGCCAGTCCAGCAGCTCCAGCCCGTCCGCGCGGCCACGGAACAGCGTCTGACAGGCGTGCAGGTGGCCATGGATGAGGCCGGGCAGCACCACCTTCCCCCGCACGTCCACCACGCGCCGCGTCCCCCGGGACTTCAGGCCCCGGCCCACCCTGGCGACGCGCCCGTCCTGGACGAGCACGTCCGCCTCCACGAGCACTTCTCGCTCGCGGTTCATCGTCACCACGGTGCCGCCGGTCAGGAGCAGGTCCACTTGGGTGCTCGGGCTCTCTCGGAAGGATTAAAGGAAGTCTTTGGTGAAGGCGTGCGGCAGCAGCTCGCCCAGGGAGTAGCGGGCCTCCCCGCCCTTCGGGGTGCGGCTGCGCACGGGCAGGTCGGCCGGGCCGAACTCCGCCATCACCTGCCGGCACATGCCGCACGGGGGGCATGGCTCGGGTGTGTCCACGACGATGGCCACCGCCACCGGCTGGGTGTGGCCCTGGGCGACGCCGGCGGCGAAGGCATTGCGCTCGGCGCACACGGTGAGGCCGTAGGTGGCGTTCTCCACGTTGCAGCCGGCCACCACCGCGCCGTCGGCATAGAGGACGGCGGCGCCCACGGGGAAGCGCGAGTACGGCACGTGCGCGCGCGAGCGCACCCGCGCGGCCTCCTCGAACAGGCGCTCCCAGGGAATGTCATCCGCCATGACGGCCTCCTCTTCGCGTGTCCCGGTCCAGCCGCGCGCCTAGCGGGTACCGCCGCCCGAGCGCAGCACGTCATCCAGGTGCCGGGCGATGGCCAGTTCCGCCTCCACCGGCAGGTCCAGGAAGCGCACGTGAGCCAAGGGGCCCTGGGCCCCCTGGCTCACCTGGAGCACCTCCCCCGTCGCCTCCACCTCGTCGGGAAGGATGGGGAGCTTGAAGCGCACCTCCACCTTCGCCCCCGCCTCCAGGCCGGAGCCCTGCCAGGCGCAGCCGCCCAGGGACAGGTCCCCCTCCTGGCTCTCGAAGGGCCCCGAGTTGCCTGCCCGGCGCACCCTCAGGCGCATGGGAACCCGGGGAGAATCTCGCCGGTCCTCGGCCTTGTCGCTCATCGAGTCGTTCCTCTCGGCCATCGCCGTTGCCTCCCTGCCACTCATCGGGCCAGCTGGCAAACGGCCCCCGCCGTGTCCTTCAGCTTCGTCGTACACCATCGCCGGGCATCATACGCGGGCCTCCCGGCAGTGGAGTCCGGGAAAATCGGCGGTTTCTTCATCCGGCCCCCGGGCGGGCCCGTCGCACCCTGGGTGACATGGGGGCATGCCCGGAGTCCGGGCCGGGCCTGGGCCTCAGCGGGGCAGTTCCTGCTTCCGGGACTTCCACCACTCCTCGCCGTAGCTGATGCAGATCTGCTCGCCGGGGTGGATGTCTCGCGTGGCGTGGAAGGTGAAGAGGTCCCGCTCCTTGGAGCGGTAGTAGGCGGCGTTGGGCTCCTGGGCGTGGTTGTAGATCATCCCGAAGCCCATCACGAGGGCGACCCAGTCCCCCTCGCGGTGTTCCTCGTTCTCACCCCACTTGATTTGGAAGACGTAGTCATCGAGCGGCGGGTGCCGCGCGTGCTTGTGGAGCACCTTGAGGTAGTGGCACTCCTCGATGATGTCTCCGGACTTGATGAACTCGTCGGTGAAGACGCCGTAGCCCCACTCGCACGGCCGGACCTTCACGCCCGGATGGATGTACAGCGCTGCGCCCTGGTTCATGGTCCCCTGAGGGGCACCTCCGTCCGGGAAGATGGCGCGTTCCCGGGGCCGGGTGAAGCGCTGAACGCGGTAGTATCCGGGTCACGACCATGCAGCCCGAGCCCCTCGCGCCCGCTCCTGTAGCCATCTGCCCGGAGCACCCTGGCCGAGTCTCGACGGGGACGTGCCAGCGCTGCGGGCGGTTCACCTGCGAGCGCTGTGCGCTGGGCGACGGGCTCTGCCCGGAGTGTCAGCAGTGGCGACGCAAGGAGTCGCCACCCAGGGCAATAGTGGCCTGGCTGGCGCGGTTCTTCACGGGGCTTGGCGGCGCGGCCTCTGGCGTGGCCATGGGCCCGCCCCTCTGGCTCTTCCTCCGGCTCGACGAGGGAGTGCCCCGTACCGAGGACGCAGAGCGCTATGACGCCTTCATCCTCGGCCTTGAAACGCTGTCCAGACCGGTCAGCATCCTCACCGTCCTCTTGCTCCTGCTGTGGCTGTACTCCACGGTGAAGCGCACGAGGACGCTTGGCCTGATCGATTTGAGTCCCATAGGGGCGGTGCTCGGCGCGTGCATCCCCCTGGTCAGCGTCTTCGTAACCCACGTGTGCATCCGCGACCTTCGCACGGCCCTTGGAGGACACTCCGAAAAGTGGCTGCTTCCAATCTACTGGGTGACGCTGATCTCCGGGCAGCTCGCGCTGTTCATCCAGGAGGACCTGTTCCGCACTGACGCGAGCATGGTTCCCACGGGACTCCTGGTGGGGGTCGCGGCACAGGCCCTGTTCCTGATGAACGCATGCATCGCGATACGCATCATCGGGCAGCTACAGGGACTGCTCGAGGCGCGTCAGACCGAAGCCGTGATGCGCGACAGCTCCAGCTTGGGCGGGGGCACCTGAATCGTGCAGGAATGACTCCCGAGCCCCGTTCTGGCTGGCGGAAGGTGCGTCCTGACACGTCGCCAGCCAGCATGGACTTCCGCTATTCCACCCGCTCGCGCACCAGCGGCCGGGCCTGAGGCGCCGCGTCGCCGAAGCGGTACGCCGCCAGCAACCGGGCCTTCACGTCCTCCACCGGGCCCGCGTCGTTGTAGTGCACGCGCACCACGGGCTCGCCCTGCGTCACCTTCTCGCCCGTCTTCTTCAGCAGCGTGAAGCCCACCGCCGGGTCAATCTTGCTGTCCGTCCGCTGCCGCCCCGCGCCGAGCGCCACGCCCGCCAGCCCCACGCCTTCCGTATCGATGGACGTCACCCACCCGTCCCGGGGCGCCACCACGTCCACCGTGGACCGCGCCCGCGGCAGGAGCGAGTAGTCGTCGATGGCGCGCGGGTCTCCGCCCTGCACCTGGACGATTTCCTTCAGCTTGCGCACCGCGCTGCCGTCCTCCACCACCTTGCGCAGCTTCTCCCGCGCCTCCTCCACCGTCGCCGCCTTCTTCCCCAGCACCAGCATCTCCGCCGTCAGCGCGTAGGTAATCTCCGTGTAGTCGTCCGGAGCCTCGCCGCGGAGCATGTCCACCGCCTCCTCCACCTCCAGCGCGTTGCCCACCTTGCGCCCCAGCGGCTGGTCCATGTCCGTGAGCAGCGCCACCACCTTCTTCCCCATCTCCGCGCCCAGCCCAATCATCGTCCGCGCCAGGAGCCGCGCGTCCTCGTCGCGCTTCATGAAGGCCCCGCTGCCCACCTTCACGTCCAGCACCAGCGCGTCGATGCCCTCCGCCAGCTTCTTGCTCATGATGGACGACGCAATCAGCGGGATGCAGTCCACCGTCGCCGTCACGTCGCGCAGCGCGTAGAGCTTCTTGTCCGCCGGAGCCACCTGCGCCGTCTGGCCAATCAGGCAGCAGCCCACCTCGCGCACCAGCCGCCGGTACTCGGACGTCGGCAGATTCACATTGAAGCCGGGAATCGACTCCAGCTTGTCCAGCGTCCCGCCCGTGTGGCCCAGCCCCCGGCCCGAAATCATCGGCACCGGCACCCCGCAGGCGGCGGCCAGCGGCGCCAGGCTCAGCGAGACCTTGTCGCCCACCCCGCCCGTCGAGTGCTTGTCCACCTTCACCGCCGGCGTGTCCGACAGGTCCAGCACCTCGCCGGACTCCAGCATGGCCCGCGCCCAGGCGCCGAGCTCCCGGGAGTCCAGTCCCTTGAAGAAGATGGCCATGCACATGGCCGCCATCTGGTAGTCCGCCACCGTCCCCGCCGTATACGCCTGGATGAACGCGCGGATGTCCGCCGGGTCCAGCCGGCCACCATCCCGCTTCGCCTTGATGAGCTCGTAGGGTTGCACGGGGCCAGCCCATAGCAGGAACCCAGCCCCCCATGCACTCCGGGAAAGGCAGGGCTTCATCTGGTAGATAGCGGGCCATGATGCTCCGCCTCCACGTCCTCGCCCTCGCCGCGCTCCTGTGCGCGTGCTCCAAGCAGAAGGAAGAGCCGTCCCCCGCCGCCCCCCCGGGGGCCGCCACCGCCCCCCAGGCGCAGAAGAAGCCCATCCCCGTGGGCCTCGTCATCGACGTGGGCGGGCGCGGAGACCATTCCTTCAATGACGCCGCCCTCCGGGGCCTGGAGCTGTACGCGGCCGGCAAGCGCTACGAGGGCGGCAAGTACGTGGACGCCACCCCCGACGAGGTCCGCCAGACCCTCCCGCCCCACCTGACGGCCCTCGCCAGCACCATCCAGCCCCTGCCCATCAAGCCGATGGTCCTCCAGAGCAAGGCCCAGGAGGACTACACCCCCAACCTCCAGCTCCTCGTGGACCAGGGCGCCCAGCTCACCGTGGGCAACGGCTACATGCTGGCCAACGCCGTGCGCTCCGCCGCGCAGGAGAACCCCAAGGCGAACTTCCTCCTCATCGACAGCCAGGTGCTGGACGCGCAGGGCAAGGCGCTGAAGCTGCCCAACGTGCGCACCGTCCTCTTCAAGGAGCAGGAGGGCAGCTTCCTCGTCGGCGCCCTGGCCGGGCTGGTGACGAAGACGAACAAGGTCGGCTTCGTGGGTGGAATCGAGGTGCCCCTCATCCAGCGCTTCGAGGTGGGCTACCGCGCGGGCGTCAAGACGACCAACCCCCAGGCCGCCCAGGGCCTGCTGTCCGTGTACACGGGGAGCTTCAACAACATGGCCGCGGGCAAGCAGGTGGCCCAGGACCTCATCGCCAAGGGCGCGGACATCCTCTTCCACGCGGCGGGCGCGGACGGCATCGGCGTCATCCAGGCCGTGAAGGAAGCGCGCGCGGCGGGCAAGGCCGTGTATGCCATCGGCGTGGACTCGGACCAGTCGCACGTGGCGCCGGATGCCATCCTCACGTCGATGATGAAGCACACCGACCTGGCCATCTACCAGGCGGCGAAGGACCTGGTGGACGGGAAGTTCTCCGCTGGCGAGCAGGTGCTCGGCCTGAAGGAGAACGGCGTCGGCATGGCCGAGGTGCGGTTGGACATCGCCGGCAAGGCGGAGGCGCTCCAGAAGGTGGAGGCCCTGCGCCAGCGCATCGTCTCGGGGCAGCTCGTGGTTCCGGCCGTGCCGGCGGACCTCGCCACCTTCCAGGCTGCCGCGCCCTGATTTCCCTCAGAGACATCCACAAGGCCTTCGGTACCTGCGTGTCGCTGGCGGGCGCGTCGCTCGACGTTCGCGAGGGCGAGCTGCTGGCCGTGGTGGGAGAGAACGGCGCGGGCAAGTCCAGCCTGATGAACGTCCTCTACGGCCTCTACACGCCCGACGTGGGCGAGCTGTCCGTGGGCGGGCAGCCCGTGCGCTTCCGGAGCCCGCGCGACGCGATTGCTCGGGGCATCGGCATGGTGCACCAGCACTTCATGCTCGTGCCCACGCTGACGGTGGCGGAGAACGTGGTGCTCGGCCGCGAGCCCACCCGGCGCGGCCTGTTCGACATGGAGCGCGCCGTCAGCGAGGTGGCCGCCACCTGCGCCCGCTTCGGCTTCCAGCTGGAGCCGCGCGCCCGCGTGGACACCCTCACCGTGGGCTCGCAGCAGAAGGTCGAAATCGTCAAGGCGCTGCACCGGGGCGCCCAGGTGCTCATCCTCGACGAGCCCACCGCCGTCCTCACGCCGCAGGAGTCCGACGAGCTGGCCCGCGTGATGCGCGGCCTCGTCGCGCAGGGGCACACCGTGGTGCTCATCAGCCACAAGCTGCGAGAGGTGCTGGGCGTGGCGGACCGCATCGCCGTCATGCGCCGGGGCCGCGTGGTGGCCGAGGTGCGCGCGTCGGAGACCACCGTCGAGCAGCTGGCCACCCTCATGGTGGGCGAGGGGCACCGGGCCGTGGCCGGGCTCGGGACGCACGCCGTGACACCCAGGGCCGATGCGGGGGGCCACCGGAACGTGGCGAGCTCGGGGACGCAGGCTCCGGGCCCCAGGCCTGAGGGAGCGGGCCACCCGCCCGTGCCGAGCCCCGAGGGACATGCTCCTACACAAGGGTTCGAGGATGAGGGCTCCCGGAACCTGGCGGGCTCCGGGGCGCACGACGCGAGGCCCCCGCCCCTCGCGAGCACGGGCGAGGTGCTCCTGGAAGCCCGCTCCCTCCAGGCCGTGGGGGACAACGGGCGCCCGGCGCTGCGCGGCGTGGACCTCACCGTGCGCGCGGGTGAAATCGTCGGCATCGCCGGCGTGGATGGGAACGGGCAGCGCGAGCTGGCCGAGGTGCTCACCGGCCTGCGCAAGCTGGCATCGGGAGGCGGCACGCTGCTCGGCGGCCCATTGGAGGGCCTCACCCCCGCCCAGGCTCGCGAGCGCGGCGTGGGCCACGTGCCCGAGGACCGGCTGCGCCGCGCGGTGGTGAAGGCCCTCACCGTGGAGGAGAACGTCGCGCTGGGCCGGCACACGCGGCCCCCCTTCGCCCGGGGCCCGTGGATTGACTTCGCCGGCCGCCGCGAGCGCACGAGCGCCCTGCTGGCCGCGTACGACGTGCGCCCCACGGACCCGACGCTGCCCCTGCAGGCGCTGTCCGGCGGCAACCAGCAGAAGGTGGTGGTGGCGCGCGAGCTGGACGCCGGGCCCCGGCTGCTGGTGGTGGTGCAGCCCACGCGCGGCCTGGACATCGGCGCGGTGGCCCAGGTGCAGGCCAAGCTGCGCGAGGCGCGAGAACGAGGCGCCGGGGTGGTGCTGGTGTCCCTGGACCTGGAGGAGGTGCTGGCGCTGTCGGACCGCGTCTACGTCCTCTTCGAGGGCCGCGTGACGGGCCACTTCACCCGCGCGGAGTTCGACGAGCGCGAGCTGGGACGGCGCATGCTGGGCGCGGGAGCAGGCCATGCGTGAGCGTGTGACGCAGGCGCTGCCGTCGGTCCTCTCCGTGCTGCTGGCCCTCGCGGTGTGCTGGGCGCTCATCGCCCTGACGATGGACGCGGGCACCGCGTCGGACGCCTATCTGCAGATGTTGTGGGGTGGCATCGGCAACTGGCCCTCGTACCTGGAAGGGGCCGCCGCCACCGTCCTCACCCGGCCCCTGGGCGAGGCGGGGATGAAGGCCGCGCTGCTGACCCTCACCGGCCTGTCCGTGGCCATCGCCTTCAAGGTGGGCCTGTTCAACATCGGCGCGCAGGGGCAGATGCTGCTCGGCGCGCTGGCCGCGGCGGTGGTGGGCGCCCAGGTGTCGCTGCCCGGCGTGCTGCACGTGCCGGCGGCGCTGCTGGCCGCGGCGCTCGCGGGGGCGGCGTGGGCGGGCATCGCCGCGCTCCTCAAGCTCTACCGGGGCGTGCACGAGGTCATCTCCACCATCATGCTCAACTGGGTGGCGGTGAGCCTGGTGGACGCGTGGCTCGTCGTGGGCCCGCTGCGCGGCGTGGCCGAGGGCGGCCAGTCCATCACCGGCACCGCCGAAATCCAGCCCACCGCGGCGCTGCCCCGGCTGCTGGGGGACCTCTCCCGCCTCAACCTGGGCTTCCTCCTGGCCTTGCTGCTGGCCGTGGCCGTGTGGGCGTGGCTGGAGCGCACCCGCTCCGGCTTCGAGACACGCGCGGTGGGCCTGGGCGCCGAGGCGGCCCGCGCCGCCGGTGTCCCCGTGGCGCGGCGCATCGGCGTGGCCATGGCGCTGGCCGGGGCCATGGCGGGGCTGGCCGGCGCGGTGCTCGTGCTGGGCACGGAGGGGCGCTACCCCGGCACGCTCGGCGCGCCGTATGGCTTCGATGGCATCGCCATCGCCCTCATCGGCAACAACCACCCGCTGGGCGCCACGGTGGCCGCGCTCTTCTTCGGCATCCTGCGCGCGGGCGGCACGCGCATGCAGCTGCTGGGCGTGCACAAGAGCTTCCCCGAGCTCATCCAGGGCCTGGCGCTCCTGTTCGTCGCCGGCCGCATGGTGTGGCTGGCCGTGCTGCGCCGCCGCCAGTCCTCGACGGAGGCTCCCCGTGCTTGAAATCCTCCACGCCCTGCTCTTCTCCACGCTGGACGCGGCCCCGGCGCTCGTCTTCGCCGCCCTGGGCGCGGTGCTGTCCGAGCGCGCCGGGGTGGTGGCCGTCGGCGTCGAGGGCATGATGCGCGTGGGCGCCTTCTGCGCGGCGGTGGCGGCGCTCGCCATGCCCACGGCCCTGGCCGTCTGCGTGGGCATGCTCGCGGGCGCGGCGCTCGCCGCGGTGCACGGCTTCCTCACCATCCGCTGGCGCTCCGACCAGGTGGT
Source organism: Pyxidicoccus xibeiensis (assembly GCF_024198175.1). Classification (NCBI taxonomy): domain Bacteria; kingdom Pseudomonadati; phylum Myxococcota; class Myxococcia; order Myxococcales; family Myxococcaceae; genus Pyxidicoccus; species Pyxidicoccus xibeiensis. Next base: position 91,639 of record NZ_JAJVKV010000017.1, on the reverse strand, counting down.
GTCCGGCATCGCCCTCAACCTGGTGGCCCTGGCCGGCGGCACCTTCCTGCTCGAGTCCCTCTACGGCCCCAACGGTACGCCGCCCATCACCCAGCTGTCCCGCTGGGAGCTGCCCGGCCTGTCCTCGGTGCCCGTGCTGGGTGCCCTCTCCGGCCACTCCGCCCCCACGTACCTCGCCCTGCTCCTGCCCTTCGTCTTCCAGGCCCTGCTGGCGCGCACGCCCCTGGGCCTGCGCCTGCGCGCCGTGGGCGACAAGCCCCAGGCCGTGGCCACCCTGGGCCTGTCCGTCGCCGGCCTGCGCTGGGGCGCGGTGCTCGGCGGAGGGCTGCTGGCGGGCCTGGGCGGCGCCGTCCTCTCCACCGCCGTGCTGGACCGCTTCGAGCAGCACACCCCCGCCGGCCTGGGCTTCATGGCCCTGGCCGCCATGGTCTTCGGCCGGTGGACCCCCGTGGGCGCCTTCCTCGCCGCCGCCTTCTTCGCCTTCGGCAACGCGCTGCGCATCGGCCTCGTGTCCAGCGCCCCCGGCCTGCTGGAGCTCGTACCCCAGGGCATGTTGCTCGCCCTTCCCTACATGCTCACCCTGGCCCTCCTCACCCTCCAGGGACAGCGGAGCAATGCCCCCGCCGCCCTCGGCGCGCCCTATGAGCAGGAGTCGCGCTGACGTATTTGGGAAGCAGTGAGTCCTCGCAGACCCGGGTCAAAATTGATTCCTGGTCTGAAGTGACACCCGCACGTCGGCTGAGCGACAGCCCGGGTCAAACTTCCTCCATCATCCAAACAATTCAACCCCCCGTTATCACTGGGCGCGTTCGCGGAATGATCCAGCCGCGTCGTCCTGGGCGAAAAATTCCAGGAGCGGCACGCGACTCGCATGGTGTTCCGCCCGGTATCGGACCGCGTACCGGACTGGACGCAGGCTCCGGGGGGGAAGTCGCATCCAGTCCGGTATGCGGTTCGTAGGGACTACTTGGAAACCCCGGGAGCCGCTTCCCGGTCACCATGGTGGGGGTGGCGTGATGCTGGAGACGACAGGAATGACCGCAACGTACCGGCCGAGAGTGCTGGCCGTGGACGTGGAGTCACGAGGAATGGAGCGGCTGCATTCCATCCTGGCGCCGGCCGGCTACGACGTGCTGCCTGCCAGCGGGTCGTCGTCCGCGGTGCGGCAGGGGGCGGACCTGGTGCTGCTCGACGTGGAGCGGCCCGGGACGGATGGCCTCGCGGCCTACCGGCGGCTGTTGGCCAACCTGGGCGGCCCGTCGCTCCCGGTCCTCATGCTGACGCCCAGCGCCGACCGGCAGACGCGCCGGCAGGTGCTGGAGGCGGGCGTGGACGACCTGCTCATCACCGAGCCGCTGGACCCACTGGAACTGAAGGTTCGTGTGCATACCCTGTTGGAGCTGAAGGCCCACCGTGAGGCGGGCGGCCAGCGCGCCGAGGCGCTGCTGGACCCGCGCATGCGGTGGGTGGAGATGGAGCGGCTGGCGCGCCTGGGCACGCTGGCGGCGGACGTGGCGCAGAACCTGGGCCGCGTGGGTGAGGGCCTGCAGCGCGCCCTGTCCCACGTCCAGACGCGGGCCATGCAGGGCCAGCTGCCGGACGCCGAGGAGCTGAAGAAGCTGGGCGTGGCGGGCGAGCAGATGCGGCTGCACGGCCAGCACCTGCTCTCGCTGGGCCCCACCAACCCCAAGGACATCCAGCGCTTCGACCTGCGCGACCTGGTGCCCGGCGTGGTGGAGCGGATGCGCGTCGCCGGCCGGCTGGGCTCGGCGGAGGTGAAGGTGCTGCTGCCCGAGGACCCGATTGCGGTGGTCTTCAACCGGCGTCAGCTGGAGCAGGTGCTGGTGGAGCTGTTGTCCAACGCGGTGGACGCGGTGGAGGACGTGAAGGACCGTCCCCGTCGCATCCACGTGGGCGTGGAGCTGCCGGACATGTTCGGCGACTTCGGCCCGCGCATGTTCGTCAAGGACACCGGCATCGGCATCTTCGAGGACGAGGTCGGCGCCGTCTTCGAGCCGTACTACACGACGAAGGCGCCGGAGAAGGGCGCCGGCCTGGGCCTCACCGTGGCGCGCGCCCTGGTGGAAGCCATGGGCGGCAAGCTCACGGTGCAGAGCCGCGTCAACCTGGGCAGCACCTTCGTGGTGGAGCTGCCCGAGCAGACCTCTTCCTGGTAGTCGCGCCCGGCGCGCCCGCCGCTTCTGGAAGGCTCAGAAGCGGTAGGCGATGCCGAAGAGCGCCTCCAGGGTGAACTCGGTGCTGTCGCCCCGGCGGTCGGGGATGAGCGACGGCCCGAGCCGGACGTTGAAGGTGGCGGCGAGGTTGCTGTCGATGAAGTACTCCAGCCCTCCTCCCACCAGGATGGGGAACACCGGGCCGATTCCCTCTCCGAAGTAGACGTGGAAGGGGATGTCCAGGCCCAGGTTCACCATGACGGCGCTCCCCGCGGGGATGCCAATCACCAGGCCCACCGGCAGCGCCAGGCCCACGTCCGTGTCCCCGTCCTGGAAGTAGAAGAAGGGGCCCGGCTGGAAGGTGAAGGCGATGGCCACCTGGGACGTCTGCGCCAGCATCAGCCGCATCCACGCCTGGAACTTGATGCCCGGGTCCGTGTAGCGGACCCAGCCCTCGCGGCCGTAGTTGAAGGTGAACTTGCCGCCGATGTCGAAGCGCTCGGAGCCGCCGTGGAGCAGGCCGAGCGTGATTCCGGGCCAGCCAATCTGACCGGAGAAGGCGGTGTTGCCCCGCCCCATCGAGTCCGCGGCGAGGACGGACCAGCCCTGCCCCCGCTGCGCCAGCGCGGTGCCGGGAAGGGCCAGGAGACAGGCGAGGAGGAATCCGGGAACGAGACGCTTCACACGGTACCTTTCTGCGACGGCCGCACGGGGGCGCGGCCAGTGGATATGGGGGTGTGCCTCAAGACTCAGGCGGGCTGCCCGCGCTCACGCGCGAGCGCCACGAAATCGTCGATGAACCGCGCCAGCCGGGCCTCCGCGCGCTCCCGGGCGCGGGCCATGGGCTCCCCGGGGGCGAGCGATTCCTTCAGCTCGAAGTAGTACTTTATCTTGGGCTCGGTGCCGGACGGCCGCAGGGTGACGCGGCCGCCGCCCTCCAGCTCCAGGGCGAGCACGTTGGACGGAGGCAGCCCCGCCCCGCCCTGCTTGTAGTCGCGCACGGCGCGCACCGGGTCTCCGCCGATGCGCGTGGGCGGCGAGGCGCGGAAGGCGTCCATGATGGCGCGAATCGTCTGGGCGCCCGAGGCGCCGGGCAGCGTGACGTTGCGCTGGGCGCCCACGTACAGGCCGTGGCGGCGCTGGATTTCCTCCAGGTAGCCGAGCACCGTGGTGCCGCGCGACTGACACCACGCGGCCAGGTCCGCCATGACGAGCGCCGAGCCCACGCCGTCCTTGTCCCGCGCCACCGTGCCCACGGTGTAGCCGAGCGCCTCCTCGTAGCCGAAGACGAACTGCGTGCCCTCGGCGCGCTCGCGCTCCAGGGCGCGGTTGGCAATCCACTTGAAGCCGGTGAGCACCTCGTCATAGGCCGCGCCCAGCGCACGGGCGATGTCCCCCAGCTGCGTGGACGAGACGATGGTGGTGACGACGTGCGGCCGCGCGCGCTTCGTGCCCTGGGTGAGCATGTAGTGGCCCAGCAGCACGCCCACCTCGTTGCCGGTGAGCAGGCGCAGCGTACCGTCCGCGTCGCGCGCCATGACGGCCAGCCGGTCCGCGTCCGGGTCATTGGCCAGCACCAGGTCCGCGCTCACCCGATCCGCGGTGGCGCGCGACAGGTCCATGGCGCCGGGCTCCTCCGGGTTGGGGAAGCGCACCGTGGGGAAGCGGCCGTCCGGCAGCTGCTGCTCCGACACCGCGGTGAAGCGCGGGAAGCCCGCCTCGCGCAGGGCGCGCTCCGCCCAGACGCCGCCCACGCCGTGCATGGCGGTGTAGACGATGGACAGCGTGTCGGAGCCGCGCTTGTGCACGCGCAGCCCGAGGATGGCGCGCAGGTACTCCTCCCCCACCCCGTCCTCCAGCTCCCGCCACAGGCCCTTGGTGCGGGCGTCGTCCGGGGCGAGCAGGGACACGCGGTTGGCGGGCTCCACCTTCGCGATGGCGGCGGCGATGCCGGTGTCATGCGGGGGGATGATCTGCGCGCCGTTGCCCCAGTAGACCTTGTAGCCGTTGTACTCGGGCGGGTTGTGGCTGGCCGTCACCATGACGGCGGCCGCGGCGTTGAGGTGCAGGGCGGCGAAGGCGACCAGCGGCGTGGGGACCGGGTGCGGGAAGACGTGCGCGGGAATGCCCTCCGCGGCGAGCACGGCGGCGGTGTCCTCCGCCAGCTCCGCGCTCAGCCGGCGCGCGTCGCGCCCCACCACCACGCCGCGCCTGCCGATGTCCGGCACCTGTTCCTTGAGGTAGCGCGCCAGGCCCGCGGTGGTGCGGCGCACCACGGCGCGGTTCATCCGGTTGGGGCCGGCGCCCAGCACGCCGCGCAGGCCGGCGGTGCCGAACTCCAGGTCACCGGCGAAGCGGTCCTGCAGCTCCGCCCAGTCGCCGCGGGCGAGCAGGTCCGCCAGCTCCGCCGCGGTGGACGGGTCCGGGTCCGCCCGGCGCCACGCCTCCGCACGCTCTCTCAGTCCGGTGGTGTCCATGAGCCTCGGGGCCTCGTCTAGCCGTTGGGGGCGCGCGTCGCACGGGGCTCGCGCGCCGGTTGTTCAGGTGTAGTCGGTGAGCTTCTTGCGCGTGGCGCGGCCCTTGGGGCCGTCCTTGGCGCCCTGGCACGTGACGCAGTACTCCGCGTACGGCATGGCGCGCAGCCGGCCCAGGGGCAGCGCGTCGCCGCACTCCTCGCACTCGCCATAGGAGTCCGGCTCGTCGCGCAGCTTGCCCAACGCCTTCAGCACGCGGGCCAGCACGCCATCCATGTTCCGGTTCCGGTTGGAGGCGATGGCCTGCATCATCTCGTTGAGGGGCTGCTCGTCCTCGTCGCCGCCGATGCGCGCGTCGTCGGTGCGGTTGGGCTCTATCCTCGCCGGCGTCTTCTCCGTCAGCTCGGCGTGGAGGGCCAGGAGCAGCTTCTTGAAGTCCTCTCGCTGTTTCTCGTTCACGTCGCCGCCGTGGGTCAGTACTTCGCGGTGGAGGACTGGCCCGTGACGATGGCCACCGACGCGGACGCGCCCAGGCGGTTGGCGCCCGCGCGCAGCATCTTCATCGCGTCGTCCGCGGAGCGGATGCCACCGGACGCCTTCACGCCCACGTCGTCGCCCACCACCCGGCGCATCAGCGCCACGTCCTCGGCGGTGGCGCCCCCCGGGCCGAAGCCGGTGGACGTCTTCACGAAGGTGGCCCCCGCGGCCTTGGACAGCGCGCAGGCGATGACCTTCTCCTCGTCCGTGAGCTGGCCCGTCTCCAGGATGACCTTCACCGGCACCGGGCCGCAGGCGTCCACCACCGCGGCGATGTCCTGGTGCACCAGGGCATGGTCCCGGGCCTTGAGCGCGCCCAGGTTGAGCACCATGTCGATTTCCCGCGCCCCGGCGCGGATGGCCTCGCGGGCCTCGAAGGCCTTGGCGGACGGCAGCGACGCGCCCAGCGGGAAGCCCACCACGGCGATGGGCACGGTGGAGGAGCCCGCCAGCACCTTCGCGGCGGTGGCCACATGCACGCTGTTCACGCACACGGTGGCGAAGCCGTGCTGCCGGGCCTCCTCGGCCACCTTCACCACGTCCTGGGCGCGGGCCTCGGGCTTGAGCAGCGTGTGGTCGATGTAGGGGGCCAGCTCCGCCGGGGAGCGCAGGGCCTCCACGTCGACACGGCCCGTGGCCGGCCGGGTGGCGGGCGCCGCGGCGGCGTTGGCTTCCTGGGTCGAGGCTTCCTTCCAGGCGTGCATGCGTCGGCGGGCCTGGTCGGCGATCTCCTCGACGAACTTGATGACGTCCTCGGAGTCGGACATGCCGGCCCCTTAGCCCACTTCCCGCCCCTCGGGAAGCGCTCGGACGGGGAGCACGCATCCACTGCTCCCCCAGGTGCCGAGGGTGGGAGCACGGCGCTAGAGTCCGCTGCGTGACGTCCTTCACCCGGTGGCTCACCCTCCTCGTCCTCCTGCTGGCCCCGCTGACGGGCCTCGCCGCGGCGCCGTCCGCCGCCAGCCGGCCGCTCACGGTGTATTTCTTCGACGTGGGCCAGGGGGACGCGGCCCTCGTCGTCTCGCCCACGGGGAAGACGGTCCTCATCGACGGCGGCCCGCCCGAGGCGCGAGAGCGGCTGGCGCGCCGGCTGCGCGAGCTGGTGAAGGAGCCGCTGGACCTGGTCATCCTCACGCACCCGCACCTGGACCACCTGGGAGGCCTCACCGAGGCGGTGCGCGCGGTGGGAGCGAAGCGCTTCATGGACCCGGGCTTCGACCACCCGAGCGACGCCTACCGCGACCTGCTGGACTTCGTGGGCGGGGCGGTGGGCCAGGTGATGACGCCGGAGCCCAACCCGAAGTCCCCCGAGACGCTGCTCACCATCGGCCTGGGCGAGGGCGTGTCCCTCAGCGTGCTCTGGCCGCGCGTGCCCCAGGAGCCCTTCCTGGACGACACGCGCTCGGACCCGAACTCCAACTCCATCGTCGCAAAGCTGACGTATGGGAAGACGGCCATCCTCTTCACGGGCGACGCCGAGCCGGACACGGAGGCCGCCCTTCTCCAGAAGCGCATCGACTTCACCTCCACCGTGCTCAAGGTCGCCCACCATGGCGGGCGCCACTCGTCCACCGCCGCGTTCCTCGCCGCAGTGAAGCCGAAGGCCGCCGTCATCTCCTGCGGCGTGGGCAACGACTACGGGCACCCCACCCCGGAGGCGCTGGAGCGACTGAAGGCCACGGGCGCCCGCGTCTTCCGCACCGACCAGGACGGCGAGGTGGTGGCCGTGAGCGATGGCACCTCCGTCAGCCTGCGCGCGGGCAACGGGGGCGCGGCCCTGGTGGCGCCCGGTGGGGTGAAGCCCGGCCCCGTCGCGCTCGGCCCCATCCTCCCGAGCCCTTCGCGGGCCCGGCGCTCACGGGACAGGGAGCCCGAGCCCGCCCCGCGCGGCGGCACGGGCGCCGTCACCGTGAAGCGGCCCGACCCGGCGCCCCCCACGACGCCCCGGGGGAGCGCGGCCGTCGGCGCGGAGGTCTCGCGCTTCATCGGGCTGAAGGGCAGCAAGGTGTTCCACCGCGAGGACTGCGGGGCGCTGAAGCGCTCCAAGTCCGAGCGCACCGTGTATACGAGCCGTGACGCCGCCGCCCGCGAGCGTCGCCCCGCCGAGGACTGCCACCCATGAGCCCGCGCCTGTTCTCCATCCTCGGGGTGCTGCTGGCCGTGGTGGCCTGCAAGGAGCCCCCGCCGCCCGGGGCCGCCGAGCCGCGGCAGCCCGCCGAGCCGCAGCAGCGCCGCGCCGAGCCCCGGCGCTACTTCGGCGGCGCCCCGGACGGGAAGCTGCACGTCTACTTCTTCAACGTGGGCCAGGGAGACGCCGCGCTCATCGTGTCGCCCGAGGGGCACACGGTGCTGGTGGACTCGGGCCCGGCGTCCGCGGCGGACCACCTGGTGAACCGGCTGCCGGAGCTGCTCACGCAGCGGCTGGACCTGGTCGTCCTCACGCACCCGCACGAGGACCACCACGGCGCGCTGGAGCCGGTGCTGCGGCGGGTGGGCGCCCGGCAGCTGCTGGAGCCGCGCGTCGGCGACACGCCGCCGGAGTACGACGCCCTGCTCGCCACGCTCGGTGAGCAGGGGATGGAAATCCTCTCGCCCTCGCCGCCGCCGTCCACGCCCAACGCGCCGCTGCGCCTGTCGCTGGGCACGGGCGTGGAGCTCACCGTGCTGTGGCCCCGGCCTCCGGAGGAGCGGCTCGAGGTGCCGGGGGCGGTGGTGGAGGCCAACTCCATCGTCCTGCGCCTCACGTACGGCGACACGGCCGTGCTCTTCACGGGTGACGCGCATGCGAGGACGGAGGCGCACCTGCTGTCCCTCGGCGCGCCCCTCAAGGCCACGCTGCTCAAGGTGGCCGCCCACGGCGCGGAGGGGCCCACCACCGATGCCTTCCTGAAGGCGGTGGAGCCCCGCGCCGCCGTCATCTCCGTGGGCCCCGACAACACGCGCGGCGCGCCCGCGCCCGGCACGGTGAAGCGCCTGCAGGCGAAGGGCGCCCAGGTGTTCCGCACCGACGTGGAGGGCGAGGTGCAGGTGGTGGGGGACGGGAAGACGCTCGTCATCACCCCGCAGCGCCTGCCCGCCGGCGTGCCGGAGGACACGCGCTACACCTTCGCCGGCCTGAGCAGCGGCGGGGCCGTCGCCAACGCCGCGTCCGCCACCGGGCCCGAGGGGGACGTGCCCCTGGCGAAGCCCTCGAAGCCGCCAGCGTCGAAGACCCAGACGTCACGGACGGGGTCCGGCGGCCGCGACTCCACGGACCTGTCGCGCTACGGCCAGGTGGTGGACATCGACGCCCTGCCCTCCTCGGACACGCCCCCCCGCCCGCGCCCCGAGGCCCGCCCGCCGCGCGGCGGCACGCAGCCGGGCGCCATGTCCGCTGGAGGCTATATCGGCAGCAGCAGGACGGACGTCTTCCACCTGCCCTCCTGCAGCAGCGCGAAGAGGATCAAGAGGGAGAACCGGGTCACCTTCCCGACTCGCGACGAGGCCATCTCCCAGCGCCGCCGGCCCGCCAAGGACTGCAACCCGTAGAGGAGCCCCGACATGCCCCGGGCCACGCTGGACCGCATCGAGGATGACGTCGCCGTGCTCATCGTGGAGGGCCGCCAGCTGACGCGCCCGCTCCGCGAGCTCCCCGAGGGGGTGCGCGAGGGCGACGTGCTGGACCTGGACACGCTGGTGGTGGACCGCGAGGCCACCAAGGCCCTGCGCGCCCAGGTGCGCGAGGCCCGCCAGCGGGCGAAGCGCGGGAAGAAGCCGCCCCCCTCCGGCGACTTCGACCTGTAGCTCAGGCGGGCGCCGCGGGCCGGGCCCGGGGCAGCAGCACCGCCAGCAGCCCCGCGCTCACCGCCGCCAGCACGCCCGCGACGAGGAAGGCCGGCGCGCTGCCCCACCCCGTCCACAGCGCGCCGAACAGCAGGCCCGCGGCCAGCGAGGCCCCGCCGGTGAGCCCGTTGTAGAGGCCGAAGGCGCGCCCGCGCGCGGCCGCCGGCACCAGCGACGTGAGCAGGGCCTTCTCCGCCCCCTCCGCCAGCGCGTGGTACAGCCCGTAGAAGGCCATGACGGCCAGCGTGCCGGGCACGCCCCGCACCTGGGAGAGCGCCACGTAGCTGAGCGCGTACAGCGCCCAGCCCGCGAGCACCACGCGCGAGGAGCCCAGCCGGTCCGCCAGCCAGCCGGCCGGGTACGAGACGGCCGCCTTCACCGCGTGCAGCATCAGCCACGCCATCGGCAGCAGCGCGGGCGGAGCGCCCTCCTCGGACAGCTTCAGCAGCAGGAAGGCGTCCGTGGAGTTGGCCACGCCGAAGAGCACCACCGGCACCAGGAAGTACGCCAGCCGCCGGGGCACCGGCTCCAGCGCCGCGCCCTTCCCCCGCGCCACCGGCTCGCGCGCGGGCTCGGGCACCACGAAGATGCAGAGCACCGCCAAGAGCCCCGGCACCGCCGCCGCCAGGAACACCTGCTCCGTGCTCAGGCCCCACGCCACCAGCGCCATGGCCACCAGCGCGCCCAGCGCCGCGCCCGCGTGGTCCATGCCCCGGTGGAAGCCGAAGGCCCGCCCCCGCGTCCCCTCCGGCACCGAGTGCGCGATGATGGCGTCACGCGGGCTGCTGCGCAGCCCCTTGCCCACCCTGTCCAGCGAGCGCACCAACAGCGGCTGCCAGGGCAGGGTGACGAAGGCCATCAGCGGCCGCGCCAGCGACGACACGCCGTAGCCCAGCAGCACCAGCGGCTTGAGGTTGCGCGCCCGGTCCGCCCACACGCCGGAGCGGTACTTGAGGAGCGCGGACACCAGGTCCGCCAGCCCCTCCATGCCGCCCAGCAGCAGCGGCGCGGCGGGGAAGCGCGCCGCGAGGAACGCGGGCAGCAGCGGGAAGATCATCTCGCTGCTCACGTCCGTCAGCAGCGACACCAGCCCCAGCAGCACCACCGCCCGGGGCAGGCGGGCACCGCCCACCCGCTCGGGGGCAGTGCCCGTCTCCGGGGGCGCCTTGCGCACCACGGGCTCCGGCGGCGTCACGGCGGGCGGCGGCTACATCGACCCGGAGAGGACGAGCGGAATCTCAAGGTCCACGTCCTCACCCGAGAAGGCGGAGAAGACCATGTTCTTCGCGCGGTCGCGGATGCAGGTGCCCACGCTGGAGCGGTTCAGCGCGGGCTTGTCGAGCGTGGCGGCCTTCACCTTGCCGGAGGTGCCCACCGTGGCGGTGAGCGTCACCTTGCCCACCTTGAACGACGGGTTCTTGCGCAGCTCGGTCTCCACGCAGGAGCGGAACGCGTCCTGCGCCCGGTCCACCACGCGCTCCACCTCCTCGTCCGAGGGGCCACCCACCTCGTCCGAGTCCGTCGCGGCGACCTCCGCGTCCTTGCGCACGTCCGGGCCCACGTCCTTCTTGTCCGCGTCCGCGTAGACGGCCTGGAGCTGCTCCGCGGACGGAGGCGCCACGGCCCCCGACTCGGTGCCGGCCCCGGGCGGAGGCGCCTCGCCCGTGGGCGCGGGAGCGGGCTCCACCGGCTCGGCGGGAGCGGCGGGGCGCTTCTCGGCTGGCGCGGCGGCCGGCTTCGGCTTCGGCGCGGGAGGCGGCGCGGAGCGACCGAGCAGCTTGTCGCGCAGCGCGCCCACGCCCTTGGTCGAGAAGACGGGCTGCTCCACCGCGTTGCCCTCGGCGTCCACTGTCTGCACGCGCAGCGGCACCACGCCCAGCGTCTCCGACAGGAGGTACGCGCCGCCCAGCGGGACGACGAGCAGCAGCAGCACGAACACGGCGTACTTCCAGGCCGGGTTGCGCCGCGTCACGCCCGATTTCGCGGCGAAGTGGCGGGTGTCCTCCACCGGCTGGCGGTCGTCGCCGTCATCCCCGCCGAGCTGCGCCAGCGGGTCCTCGTGCCGACGGTGGCCCTCGTCCTCGCTGCCGTCACCCCGGTTGCCGGGCAGGTCCAGGTCGGAGAACAGGTCGTCGTTCAGCGGCGCGGCCTTCGCGGCCGGCGCGGCCCCATGCCCCGCCCGACGGGCCTGGGGGTTGGAGCGCGGCTCCGGCTCATGGTGGAAGAAGGTGTTCTCCGGAACGTCCTCCTCCGGCGGGTCGGCCTGGTCCGAGGGCCATTGCTGCTGGTCGGGCTCCTGGGGGAACTCCGGCTCCGGCGCCACGAAGGGCTGGGGCTCCGGCTCACGGCGTGCCGGCGCGGCGCGCGCCGAGCGGCCAGGCGCGGGGGCTGGAGGCGGCTCGGCCACCGGGGGAGGCGGCGGCGGAGGCGGCTCGGGCGCGGGGGGCGGCGCGAAGAGGCCGGCCAGCTCGGGCAGGTCCGCGCCGCGCTTCCAGTCCGCCATGCCCTGCTGCCAGAAGAAGCTGCGGCCCGTGACGGTGCCGGTGGCAATCAGCTCCCGGAGGAGTCCCTCGTCCAGGGGGCCCTCCTGCTTGTTGCGCACCATGACGAACCAGGGCGAGCCCGTCGCCTTCATGGGCGCGGCGCGGGTGGGCTCGTCGTCCCAGGGCGTCTGGAGGGCAGCGGCGGGCGCGCGCGTCGTCACCGGGGCGGCCGCCACCGGCGCCGCCGCAGACACGGGCGCACTGGCCGCGGGGTCCGCCAGGGAGCGCTCCTGGGCGCGGATGCGCTCCACGTCCGCGAGCGACACCACGCGGGTGTTCTCCTCTTCAGCGGGGCCTTCGACGGTGATGACGTTCTGGCAGTTCTTGCAGCGGACCTTGACCGTCTTGCCGCGGACCTTTTCGTCCGCAATGGAATACCGCTTCTGGCAATTGTCGCAGGTGAAGTTCAAGGGGCGTCCGGCTTCCGGGGGGAAAACGCGGGTCGGATGCTACCGCTAGAAATCTCCCGCGCAAACCACCGGTTGACTCTGTCCGACAGCCCAACTATTCAGCCGCCCTCCCGTTTCTCCACTCGCGCTTTCAAAGGTGGCGAATGCCGGCGAAGGATCTTGGAACGAAGCACGTCTGCTTCAAGTGCCAGACGAAGTTCTACGACATGAAGAAGCCGGACCCGCTCTGCCCGAAGTGTGGGGCGGACCAGCGGGAGAGCCCGGCGCTCAAGCCACAGCCCGAAGGGCGTCGTGGCCGCCTCGCGGCGGCCCCGAAGGTCATCGAGCCCATCGAGCCTGAGGAGCCAGCCGCCGCGGGCGAGGAGGAGGAGGAAGAGCTGGAGGCCTTCGACGACGAAGAAGCCGCCGCCGAGCCCGAAGAAGAAGACATCTAGGTTTCAGAAGCACCAGGGGCTCCACGGCGCAAGCCGGGAGCCCCTTCGCTTTTCCAGGACATCCGTGTCGTGGGTTGCCGGCCGCGCCGCGCCCCCCGGGAGGACTCAGGTCCCCGAGGCGGGCGTCAGCTCGAGGAGCGCCCGGCGGATCTGCTCGTACAGGCCGGGTCCCATCTCCTGCATGCCTACGGGCCGCGTGCTCGCCTTGCGGGGTGGCGACTCCAGCGTGCCCAGGTCGCTCGTGATGTTCGTCCGCTTCTTCGGCTGGTGCATGACTCGGCCCCCTCTTGCTCGTGCTCTTGCGCGTCAGTCTTATAGCAATATTTCCGCTGGAGCGGAAACCGAATTCGAAAATCGGCCTCTTACCTACTTAGACGTCGAGCGCGGGAAATCTTCCTCGCGCCCCTGCAGATCATCCCACCTACCCCAGAGGCCTGGGTCTATTTCAGTTCGGCCACGGCCCAGTCCTGCTCGACCTGGACGGTCTCCCCGGCGCGAACATTCACGGTCCGTGCCACTTCGGGCAGGCGCTCGTGCCAGAGGACGACGGTGTGGGTCCCCTCGGGGACCTCCAGGCGGAAGCGGCCGTCCGCGCCGGTGGTGGCGAAGTAGGAATGGTCGAAGGTGCGCACCAGGGCCCGCATCCACGGGTGGACGTCACAGCGGATGGGGACGGCGCCGGCCTGCGCGGGCAGCTGCCGGCGGACCGTCATGCCCTCCAGGGGCATGGCCACGTTGAAGAACGAACGGTTGGTGCCATGGGCGGCGCGCACGTTGTGGACCAGCGGGTCCGAGTTGCGAATCGCCAGGGAGGCGCCGGCCTTCGCGGCCACGACAGGCGGGTCATAGACGCACTTCTTCTGGTCCAGCACCGGCTCCGCGGCGGGGCTCCGGGCGGCGGGGAGCCTGGCGCCTTCCTTCAGCGACACCACGACATGGGCGAGCGCCCCCTCGCCGCCGACGACGAGCGAGCGATCTTCCGCCTGCTCTCCGCACACGGAGACGACGGTGCCGGAGGTGGGCGCGAGTGCGGGCGGCGGCGGCGTGCCGGTGAGCCGGAGGCGGCCCTCGAGGGTGCCCCACCCCGTGGCGACGGGCGCCGGGGCAGCGGGGGCCGGAGTGGCGGCAGGTGCCGGAGGCGCGGCGGGAGGCGTGGCGGACTCGCGACAGGCGGGCGTCAGCGCGAGCAGGAGCGGACAGAGCAGGAGGGGTCGGAACACGCGCTCCGGTCTAACGGGAGCGTGAAGCTGATTCAAACGCCGAATGCCCGCCAGGCCTCCAAGGGATGACTCATGGCCCATTTGGGCGTTGGACCCCCATCAGCCTTGTTGGTACAAGAGCGTGGCCGTACACGGTGCGGCCCTGTGGGAGGCAGCAACTTTGCGGGAGAAATTGAAAGCGCTGGCGGAGCTGCAGAACGTGGACCTCGAGGTCGCTTCGCTCCGGAAGGCCGCGGACGTTCACCCCCGTCAGATTGCCGAGCTGGAGCGGGAGCTGGGCGTGGCCCGCAGCGCCATCGAGGCGGAGCGGGCACGACTCACCGACATGGAGCGGCAGAAGACGCAGCTCGAGCAGAACATCACGGACGAGAAGGACAAGGTGAAGAAGTGGGAGGCGCGGCTGAGCGAGCAACGCTCCACCCGCGAGTACTCCGCCCTGGCCCGTGAAATCGACATCGCCAAGAAGGCGAACCTCACGATGGCCGAGGAGCTGGCGGAGCTGACGAAGCAGCTCGGCGCGGCGCGCGAGGCCATCAAGGGCAAGGAAGGCGAGTACGCCACGAAGCAGCAGGGCCTCTCCGGCCGCATGACGGAGCTGCGAGGCAAGCTGGGCGAGGCGGAGGCGCAGGTGAAGGCGCTCGAGGGCCGCCGCTCGGGAGTGTCCGCGAACGTCGACTCCAACCTGCTTCGTCGCTACGAGTCGGTGCGCAAGAAGAAGCTGCCCGCGCTGGTGGGCGTGGTGGCCGGCACCTGCCAGGGCTGCAACATGAACGTGCCCCCGCAGCTCTACAACCAGCTGCGCACCTCGCTGGGCACGGACATCTGCCCGTCCTGCAACCGCATCATCTACGCGGTCGAAGCGCTCCAGGAAGCCCCGGAGACGGCGAAGTAGCAGCCCGACTTCGCTGTCATGTCCGCACCGTCCATCGTCGACATCCTCCGCCACATCGCGCGAGAGGAGCCGCTGTCAGCGACGGTGCGAGCCTTCCGGGGCCTCACCCGGGAGCACGTCGGGCAGCTCCTGGAGGACGCCGCCGCCCGCCTGGGTGGCGAGCCGTCGAGTCGCCCCGAGGGACCTTCCACCCCAGGTGCCGCGGCGTCGGCACCTGTGGAGCCGGAGGTCCGGGCCTCCTCCGAGCCCCTGCCCCGCCTCCGCGTCTACTCAGACGGTGCCGCCCGGGGAAACCCCGGCCCGGCTGGCGCGGGCGCGGTGCTGACGGACCCCGAGGGCCACGTGGTGGCCCGGCTGGGCAGGTTCCTCGGACACCAGACGAACAACCACGCGGAGTACATGGGCCTGCTGCTGGGCCTGAAGCACGCGAAGGCGCTGGGCGCGCGCGAGGTGGAGGTCTTCGCCGACAGCGAGCTGCTCATCCGCCAGCTCGGCGGCCGCTACCAGGTGAAGAGCCCCACGCTGAAGCCGCTGTACGACGAGGCCCGCCTGCTGCTGGCGGCCTTCTCGCAGGTGAAGCTCGTCCACATCCCCCGCGCGAAGAACGCCGAGGCGGATGAGATGAGCAACCGGGCCATCGACGAGAAACTATGACGTCCGGTCTCGACGGATGACCTGTCGAAGGACCTGCTCGACGCGCTCGGGCCTCCTTCCCTCCACGGTCAACACCTCCACTCCGAGCTGGTAGGGGTCCTCGAGCAGGAGCCACTTCAGCCTGGCGTCGACCTCCGAGCGCATGTCGGCGTCCTCGCTGCGCGGGAGCCGAATCCTGTCCGGCTCCTCGATGGGCACGAAGACGATGAGGTCCAGCCGCTGGACAGCGGAGCGAACGCGGTCCATCCACTCTTCCAGCTCGAACGACTCCGCGTCGGGATGCGCCAGCAGGTACCCGAGGAAGTCCACCGGGCATCTGTCCAGCAGCAGGTCCGTCCCTTCCTCATCGGCAAGCGCCAGGGCGCAGCGGAGCTGCTCGACGAAGTCCTCCATCGAGGGAGGATGCGCGAACTCGTACCCCTCCTCTTCGAGGAGCAGATACGGCTCGTCAACGACGCGGTAGCCGTCCAGTCGCTCCTCGACGTCGGCGATGAGCGTCGACTTGCCGCACCGATGGGAGCCACTGAACGCAATGCGCATGGGCCGCCGTATATCGAATCGTGCTCCGCGCTTCCCTTCCTCTCGTCCGGCATCATTCCAAATCTTGTGACTCATGGAATGGTGAGCGTTAGGGTGGTCCCATGACGATGCGAAAGGCCCCCCCGCGGACGGGGCGGCGGGCGCTGGGGGCCCTCACCTCCCCTGCGCGACAGGAAGTGCTGGGGGCCTTCGCCGAGGGGCCCGCGACGGTCCGCACCCTGGCGGAGCGGCTCGGGCGGAGCCGGCAGGCGCTGTACCACCACCTGGAAATCCTGGAGCGCACCAGGCTGGTGGAGGTGACGGGCGAGGTCGGCGAGGGCCGCAACCGCGAGAAGGTCTACGGCCTGTGCGCCGAGGGGCTCGAGCTGACGGACGCGCCGGCATCGCGGAGCGAGGTCCAGACGGCGGTGCGAGCGAGCCAGGCGATGCTGCGCCTCACGTCCCGCGAGGTCTCCACGGCCATCCTCGCCAGCGGGCTGAGGCTGAGCGGCCCGGAGCGCGAGCTGGTGGCGCTGCGCGCCAAGGTCCGGCTGAGTCCCCAGAAGCTGCGCGAGCTCAACGCACACCTGGACGCGATTCACGCGCTGTTCGCCACCACGGCCGACGCCGCGAAGGGCGACGCGCTGTACGCGGTGACGCTGGTCCTCACTCCCGTCCGTGAAGCGGGAACCGGGGAGGGTCCCCGGAAGCGCGCCCCGGCGCGACGGAGTGGACGCTGATGCCCTCGAGTCTGGACGCCCTGCTGGCCGCGGCGCTCGTCATCGCCGTCCCCCTCTACGGCACCTGGAGCCAGCGGGTGCTCGTGCGCGCCACGGCCCAGGGCCGTCCCGATGCGAAGCTGCGGGACTACCACCTGACCATGTTGATGCTGTGGTCGCTCTTCGCGCTCGTGCTCCTTCTGTGGGGGCACACGGGGCGACCGGCACAGCTGCTGGGACTCGGGCTTCCGGGAGGCCCGCGGACGCTGGGAGGCGCTGGCGCCACCCTGCTGGCGCTGCTCTTCCTCGGCTCGCAGTGGCAGGCCGTGCGGCGCCTGGATGCCTCGGGCCGCGAGCAGCTCGCGGCGCAGGTGGGCTCCGTGTCGGACTTCCTGCCGCGCACGCCACGCGAGTACCGGACGTTCCAGGCGCTCTCCTTCACCGCCGGCGTCTGCGAGGAGGTGCTCTACCGTGGCTTCCTGCTCTGGTTCTCAGCGGAGCTCGTCGGCGCCTGGCCCGGCGTCCTCCTCACCGGGGCGGGCTTCGGGCTCGCGCACGCGTACCAGGGGATGGCGGGCGTGGCGAAGAGCGCCCTGATGGGCCTGCTGCTGGGGGCGCTGGCCGTGGCAACCGGCTCGCTGCTGTGGCCCATCCTCATCCACATCGCCGTGGACCTGCAGGGCGGCGCCATCGGACGGGAGTTGGGGGCGGCGGCGAGGCTCCCTCCCCAGCGGGCGTAGGGGCAGGCCCGCGGCGGGCCGGGCCTCCATGCGCCTCGCGGTGCCTGTCAGGGACGCTTCCGTGGGCCGTGGAGTGGACCTGCGCCGTCCGCCTGTTGTAAGGGCACGGTGCCGGAGCGGTTCGGGTGAACGCCGGCCACTGCAGTCATGGGTGGCGGGAGGAAAGTCCGAGCTCCACAGGGCAGGGTGCTGGCTAACGGCCAGTCGAGGCGACTCGCAGGAAAGTGCCACAGAAAATAAACCGCCCGTTCCGAAAGGGGCGGGTAAGGGTGAAACGGTGCGGTAAGAGCGCACCGCGTCCGGGGTGACTCGGACGGCACGGTAAACCCCACCTGGAGCAAGAGCCAATAGGAGCGCGTCCCTCGCTGTCTGGGGGGACAGGGATGGCCCGTCCCAGGCGTTCGGGTTGCTCGCTGATGAGGTCCCTGGGCAACCAGGGCCCTAGATGAATGTTCACCGCCCATCCCGAAAGGGGTGGGGACAGAACTCGGCTTACAGGGCCGCTCCGGCTTTTTTCTTCCCTGTTCGCGTCACGGCCCGGCGGCGTCCTCAGCGCGCCACGGGCACCTGGCCCAGCAGGATGCGGTCCCTGCCGTCGTTGCGGACCGCGTCCGGGTTGGTGAGCTTGAGGCGCGTGTCCGAGCGCGGCTCCCACAGGCCCAGCCAGATGTTGAGCGAGCGGGGTGAGGCGCCGGACGGCAGGGCGATGTTGAACTCGTCCTTCACCGTCTCGCCAGGCTTCCACTGCGACGTCGCGTACATGCCGCCCGCGGGCTTGTGGTCCACGTTCATCCGCTCCATGCGGCCCTCGGGGTCCTCCACGTGGACGAAGACGAGGTAGTCGTCCTCGATGGGCTGGAGCACCTTGAAGTAGAGCGTCACCTTGGCCTGGTCCCCGGGCGCAATCCGGCCCGGCTGCACCGTGGCGCCCACCAGCTCCACCTTGCCGCCCAGGTTGGCGCCGTTGCGCAGGGACAGGGGGGGCACCTGGGTGACGGTGGCGGCGCGGCGCTCCTCGGGGCTGGCGCCACCGGGCGCCTCCACGATGCAGGCACCGCCCAGCAGGGAGAGCGACGAAAGCAGGACAGAGGAGAGCTTGAGGCGCATGGCCAGGGGTTTCTACCCGGCCACGGGCGCTGCATCCACTTGCGTGTTGGTGTATGCGAAGCCGCGTGAAGACGCCCAACGCCCTCGACGCCCTGCTGGCCCAGGTGCCGCCCGCCCCCTCCCCCGCCCCCACGCCGGGGGGAGACACCACGCAGCCGGGCACCGGCACGCCCCCCGCGGATGGCTTCCCCGGCGGGGACGTGGTGGGCATTGGCGCCACCGCCCTCTTCGTCCTGCTGCTGGTGCTGGCCGGGCGGAAGCTCTTCTTCAAGAAGCGCCCCCCCGAGGCGAAGAAGCCGCCCGTCACACCGCCCGCCGACAAGGAGAAGCCCGCCCTGCCGGCGGAGCGGCCCGAGCTGCGCATCGAGCTGCCGCCGTCGGAGGCGGAGCTCGCCCGGCTGCGCGAGGTGGACGAGGTCCATGCCCGCGTCGAGGCCCTGGCCCGCCAGCGCGAGGAGGCCGCCCGCGCCGCCCGCGCCACGAAGGACTCCACCGAGCGCGCCCGGCTGGAGGCGGAGGTCCGCGCCCTCAAGGAGCGCGAGGAGGAGGAGAAGCGCGCCGAGTACCGCGCGAGGAAGGCCGCCGAGGACGAGGCCCGGGAGCGGCGCAAACGCGAGCAGGCCGAGGCCCAGCGACTGCTGGAGGAGCAGCGCGCGCGTGAGGCCGCCGCCGTCGAGGAGGCCCGCCGCGCGGAGGAGGCCGCCGCTCGCGCCAAGGTGGAGGCCGAGGCCGGCCGCACGCTGGCGCAGGGCCTGGACAAGACGCGGAACCAGGGCTTCATGGCCCGGCTCAACGGCCTGTTCGGAAGCCAGCGCCAGGTGGACGAGTCCGTGCTGGCGGAGCTGGAGGAGATCCTCTTCACCGCGGACATCGGCGTGCGCACCGCCAGCAACCTGGTGGAGGTGGCGCGCGAGAAGCTCAAGCGCAACGAGCTGAAGGACCCGGAGCGCATCAAGTCGCTCATCCGCGACGAGGTCGCCCGCATCTGCGACCTGCCGGTGCCGCGCTCGCTGGAGGGCGGAGGCCCCCCGCACGTCGTCATGGTGGTGGGCGTCAACGGGGCCGGGAAGACGACGACGATTGGAAAGCTGTCCGCGAAGCTGACCGGCGAGGGGAAGAAGGTGGTGCTCGCCGCGGGCGACACCTTCCGCGCCGCGGCCACGGAGCAACTGGACGTCTGGGCGGACCGGGCCAAGGCGCAGTTGGTGAAGGGCGTGGAGGGGGGAGACCCGGGCTCGGTCATCTTCGAGGCCATCAAGAAGGCGAAGGACGAGGGGGCGGACGTCGTCATCGCCGACACGGCGGGGCGGCTCCACACCAAGGCGCCGCTGATGGAGGAGCTGAAGAAGGTGAAGCGCGTGATGGACAAGGCGCTGCCCGGGGCTCCGCACGAGGTGCTGCTGGTGCTGGACTCCACCAACGGCCAGAACGCGATTCAGCAGGCCAAGCAGTTCCACGAGGCCGTGGGCATCACCGCGATTGCCCTGACGAAGCTGGACGGCACCGCGAAGGGCGGCGTCATCATCGGCATCTGCGACGAGCTGAAGCTGCCCGTCGTCTGGGTGGGCGTGGGCGAGAAGATTGCCGACCTGCGCCGCTTCGAGCCGCGCGAGTTCGTGAAGGCCCTCTTCGACTGAGGCACCGGGGCCCGCGCGGATTGCGCCCGGCCCGCGTGTCCTCTCCCGAGCGACGCCTACGCCGCCAGGAGCTCGACGAGCTTGTCGTAGCTCTCCGCGACGCCGCGCTCCATCGGCGTCGCGAGCACGGCGTCGCGGGCCTCCTTCGACTCGTACCGCGTCGTGCTCGTGAGCGTGGTCTTTCCGTCCTTCTCGACCAGCACCGTCGTGACGAGCGCCTCACCGGGGTACCACGCGTCGTCGAACGTCTCGGTGCAGACGATGCGCTCGCCCGGCACGATTTCGCGGAAGACACCGCCCATCCCCATGTCGGTTCCAGTGGCCCCCTTCCGCCACACGTACCGGTACTTGCCGCCCACCTTCAGGTCCACCTCACAGACCTCCAGCGTCCAGCCGCCACGCACGCCCAGCCAACGCTTGAGCAGCTCGGGCCGCGTATGGGCGTCGAAGACCCGTCGGCGCGGTGCATCGAAGACGCGCGTCATCGTGATTTCCCGGTCGCTCGGGGTCGTGACCTTCAGGGTGCCAGTGCCTGCCATGGGTTTGCTCCTCGCGGGGTGAGTGGATGCCCAGATACATATCCCGAAGGTTTTATAACCATCCGGCTATCATGCGTCAACATCGGGCCCCTCTCCGGAGCCCGCGCTCACACGCGCTCCGGGGACACGCCCGGCGCCCGGCTCACTGGCCGAGCAGGCCGGGCAGCAGCTCCTCCAGGAGCTTCTTCGACTGAGGGTCCAGCTCCAGGTCGTCCAGGTCGCCCATGCCCATGCCGCCCATCAGCGAGCCGAGGTCGGGCGTGCCCAGGTCCGCGTCTCCGTGGGACTCCTGCCACCAGCGCGTGCGCAGGCGCTCCAGCGACTTCGCGTGGGCGGGGCTCGCCTTCGCCAGCTCGCGGGTGAAGCACTCCTTGCACGTCCACTTGAAGCGGTACGCATCCACGTAGGAGCGCAGCGCCTGCACGAAGGCCGCGTCCCCCACCAGCTTCCTCGATGCATGGTGCAGCAGCGGCGCCTTGCCGTAGACGAGCGCGCTGTACTCGAAGGAGTCCGCGAAGTCGCTCGTGGGCCGGTCCGCCTTGCCGTCCTTGCCTCCCGAGATGCGGTACAGGTGGTACGCGGACACCAGCGCCTCGCGCCGCAGGGCCTCCGCCGCGCCCTTGCCGTGCTTCCACTCGATGTAGAGGAGCGCGGCGTACTGGGCCAGCGACTCGTCCACCACCGGCGCGTGGATGGGGTCCGAGCCCACCAGCCCCGCGAAGTACTGGTGCGCAACCTCGTGCGCCACCGTGAACTCCAGCGTGCGCTCCATCACCTCGGCCAGGTGCGCCAGCGGGCTGCTGCCCCCCTGCCCCATCATCCCCAGCAGCGCCTGGAGGTCCTCCGCCCCCGGCATGCCCGCCAGCGCCTCGGACGGGTCCATCCCTCCGCGGTAGAGCATCGTCGCCACCGTGATGAGCCCGGGGAACTCCATGCCGCCCGCGCCGCCCGTCAGGGGGGCCTCCACCACGCGGAAGTGCGTGTAGGGCAGCGGCCCCAGCCGGCGCTCGAACTCCGTCAGCGCCGAGGTCGCGTACTTCAGCACCCGCTCCCCCGCGGCCTTGTCCTTCGCCGCGTAGTGGCTCTCCACCGTGACGCCATTCACCGTGGCCGTGGAGCGCTCGTAGCCTCGCGAGACGAGGATGGGGAAGTCGCGCACCGCGCCCGCCGCGAAGGCGAAGCGCACGCGCCCGTCCCGCTCCGGCACCTCGCCCATGGGTGCGCCGGTGGCGTGCACCGCCCAGCCCGACGGCACGGTGATGGTGGCCAGCACGTGCGAGGGCTCGTACAGCGCCAGGTCGCCAATGCCCTGGGGCCCGTCCCAGGGCCGTCCCGTCGCGTCCAGCGGCGGCACCTGCGGCACCACGCCCACCAGGCTGATGAAGTCCGCTCCCGCGGAGAAGGCGCCGTAGTCGCCACCCGAGCGCCCCCCACCACCGCCCAGGAAGCCTCCGAGGAGGCTGCCGCCCCCGGCCTCCGCGCGCGGCACGGTGGCCTTCACCGCCACGTCGAGGACGGCTGCCGCGCCCGGGGGCACGGCGTCCTCCAGCACCACGCGGTACAGCGTGGGCTCGGGCTGCTCGAAGCGGATGGGCCGCCCACCGAGCTTCGCGTCGGACAGCGCCACCCGGCGCCCCTGCGCGTTGGGCGTCAGCCGCAGGTACAGCTCGGTGATGGGCTTGCTCCGAGCCTGCACCTCCACCTGCACGCGGCCCTTCACCTCGCGCTCGACGGGGTCCACCTCCAGTTGCACCCGGTAGAGCGGCAGCGCGTCCAGCGGCCCCAGCGCCTTCGCCGCCCGCTCGCGCTCGGCGGGCTTGAGGTGCTGGAGGCACAGCTGGACCTCCGGTGCGACGGGCGCCCGCGCCGCGGCCGCGGCCGGAGGAGACGGAGGCGCGCTGCTCCAGGCCGGAGTCCCGGAGAGCACGCACCACAGCAGGCACCCAGCCAGGAAGGTCCGCATGGGGCCATGCTAATTGACCCGCTCCACCACTGCTCGTCTACCCTGGGCTCCCATGCACTCTCGAACGCTCGCCCTGGCCGCCGCCTGGGGACTGATGGCCTGTGCGCGGCAGGTGCCCACCTCCGCGCCCTCCTCCGCTGCACCCTCGACGGCCCCTCGCGCCATCCAGTTGCTGGTGGACACCCCGCCACGGGAGACGGAGGCGCTCGAGAAGGTGCGCGAGGACGTGGAGGTGGACGCCACCGAGGGCGAGCGCACGCCCCGCGTGGTGACGACGGGGCAGACGCCGCTGCTGCGGCTGGAAGGCAGCCGGGCCCGCCTCTACGGCGACGCCAAGGCCACGCTCGGCATCTCCGTGGACAACTTCCTGCTGCTGGAGGTGCTGGATGCCCGTGGCAAGGTGGTGCGCCACGCCGTGGTGGGCTTCACCGAGGGCGTCCACATGGGCAAGGAGCAGGTGGACAGCGTGGGCCGGCGCGCCTTCACCTTCGAGCCCGGCGAGGTGGACGTCACCGAGCTGCTGCCCGAGTCCGAGCCCTTCCAGGTGCGCGCCACCGCGCTCGACTATTGGGGCGTGGGCCGGGTGAGTGACGTGTACCTCGTGCTCGCTCCCGCCGGCCGCGCCTCCGACGACGACCTGCGCGGCCAGTAGCCGCCTTCCGCGTCCGTGCCGCCTCGCCCTTGAGCGAAGCGGCACTGGACCGCGGGCACTGCGTCAGAAGCGGAGGGCTCCGGCCTGAAGCGGCAGGAGTCGACCACCGCTGCCACCGCGCACCGGGCGCGCACCGTTCCCCAGGATGGCGTCGCAGGTGACGCCGCCACACACCGCGGTGGGGTCCAGCGGGTCCGGGGTACCGCCCTGCGTCGCCATCACCGCGCCCACCGTGCCCGCGGCCACCACCGCGCCCACGCCGGCCCACACATACCAGCGGCCGTACCAGGGCTTGCCGGAGCTCACCTCGGGCGGCGCCTCGGCGCCGATGTCCAGGCCCGGCGACGTGTCCTGGGGAATGGTGGGCTCCGTCACCGAGGGCTTCGAGCGGCCCGGGTCCGAGGCCGCCACGGACGTGTCTATCGAGGGCCGCATCGTGCCCGTGACGTCATAGCTCCGGCCGGCGAACACGGTGATGTTGTGCACGTCGGGCTTGAAGCCCGGAGCGCGGAACTCGATTTCACGCGAGCCCGGCTTGAGCAGCACGTTGCCCTGGGGCACAGGGCCGACCTCCTGGCCATCCACGAAGGCCACCACCCCGGCCACGTCCGCCGTCAGCGTGGCGAAGCCCATGGTGGCGTCCAGCGACACCGTCAGCTCCTGCTGGGCGCCCTCCTTGACGTCGACGCGCTTCGTGTACTCGGCATAGCCGGGCTTGCGGACCACCAGCAGGTGCTCGCCGGGCGCCACCTCCACGGGGATGGGCGCCGCGGTCAGCGTGCCCGCATCCTTGCCGTCCACCAGCAGCTTCGCCCCGCGCACGCTGCCGGAGATGCGCACCAGCAGCTCCGTCTTCTTCAGCGTCGGCGGCGCCAGCAGGTCGTCCTCGATGGGGTCCGCGACGGGCGGCTTCTTCGCCGTCCGACTCTTCGCAGGCGCCTTGCTCTTCCCGGCGGGCTTCTTGGTGACGCGCGCGGGCTTCTTCTTCACCACCTTGGTCTTTCCGGGCGGCTTCCCGCTCTTCGAGCGGGACTTCGACGGGGTGGGAGGCGCCAGGAGGTCATCGTCCTGCGCGAGGGCGGAGGACGGCACCGCCAGGACGGTCACCAGGGCGTAGAGGACGAGGCGTTGGAGGCTCATGGCGGACCGAAGGTTAGAGAGTCATCCGAGGGGAATCAAACAGAGTCCCCCTGTCGTTGCCGTTGGGCGAAGATCCGCGCCCCATGCACCGCGTCCTGCCTCCCCTGGCCCTCGGCCTCAGTGTTCTCTGCCTCACGGCGTGCCCCGCCAAGGCGCCTCCCCGCACGGAGGAGAAACCCCTACCCCCACCGCCCATCCGCGTCCCTCCCGGCTGTGAGAGCAGCCAGGCAGGCGAGTACCACCACGCGCAGAATCCGGTGTTCCGCTACCACGGCGAGGATGATGGCGGCACCCTGTCGCTCTCCGTGACGCGGGCCCACGCGGATGGCGGCACCGAGGCCCCGGATGCGGGAGCGGCGTCCATCGTCCTCCAGCGCACGCCGGGCGGCTTCGTGGGCGAGACGCGCGCCACGGGCTTCGCCGGCTCCGGCGCGCCCTGCCCCGTCGTCTTCCCCACCGAGGTGGTATCGTGCACCGACGCGGGCCTCACGCTGCGCTCGGCGGCCAGCACCTCCATCGACGAGGGCTGCCGTCCCGCGCCCGCGAGCACCACCACCGTGCGGCTGCAACAGGTGTTGCTGCGCGGCCCACCGGATGCTGGCACCCGCTGAGCCCGCGGAGGGTGGGGGCCTCAGCCTGGGCCCCACCCGACTCCCAGGAGGGGGCCTTACGGCCCGCTCCTCTCCCAGGAGGGGGCCTTGGGGCCCGCTCCTCCCGGGAGGAACCTCAGGCCGCGCGGCGCGACTGCTCGCCCGCGGCGCTCACCGCGGGAGCGGGCTCCGCCACCTTCACCCGGCCGGACAGGCCCTGCAGGAGGCTGGAGACGCCGACGTACAGGAAGCCCGCCTGGAACAGGATGATGAAGGGCACCGACGTGTAGATGCGCGCGTCGATGGCGAACCAGAGCGCTCCCGTGAAGTAGGCCGCGAAGAGCAGCTCCACCACCGGCATCAGCGTCTTGCTGCCGCGGTACGTCTTCTTCACCGCGACGACCTTCTTGCCCTCGGCGCCCGTCTTCGGCGTGCGCGCGAAGCCCGACTGCTGGTTGAGCAGGGCCTCCAGCACCGCCTTCGCGTTGTTGATGGCCAGGCCGATGCCCAGGCTCATCAGGAAGGGCAGGTACTTCACCCGCGCCCACCCCTTCACGCCCATCTCCCGCTGCGCGGCCACGTAGAACACGCAGACGCTGGCGGTGGCGGTGATGAAGAAGGGCAGGTCCAGGAAGAGCGTGCCGTACAGGCCGTGCTGGAAGCGCACCACCATGCTGATGGGCATCAGCACGGACAGCAGCACCATCAGCAGATAGGCCATGTTGTTGGTGAGGTGGAAGAAGGCCTCGCGCTTCACCGCCAGCGGCAGGTCGCTCTTGAGGATGGTGGGCAAGAGCTTCTTCGCCGTCTGGATGGAGCCCTTCGCCCAGCGGTGCTGCTGGCTCTTGAAGGCGTTCATGTCCACCGGCACCTCGGCCGGGGAGATGACCTCGGGCAGGAAGACGAACTGCCAGCCCTTGAGCTGGGCGCGGTAGCTCAGGTCCAGGTCCTCGGTGAGCGTGTCGTGCTGCCAGCCGCCCGCGTCGGCGATGGTGTCCCGGCGCCAGATGCCCGCCGTCCCATTGAAGTTGAAGAAGCAGCCGGAGCGGTTGCGCGCCGTGTGCTCGATGATGAAGTGGCCGTCCAGGAAGATGCTCTGGGCCTGCGTCAGGATGGAGAAGTCACGGTTGAGGTGACCCCAGCGCACCTGCACCATGCCCACCTTGCCGTCGGCGAAGAAGGGCACCGTGCGCAGCAGGAAGTCCGGGCTCGGCACGAAGTCCGCGTCGAACACCGCGACGTACTCACCCTTGGCCGTCTTCAGGCCGTGCTCCAGCGCGCCCGCCTTGAAGCCCTGGCGGTTGACGCGGTGGATGTAGACGATGTCGTGGCCCTTCTGCCGCTGACGCTCCACGCACGCACGGGCGATTCCGCACGTCTCGTCCGTCGAGTCGTCGAGGACCTGGATCTCCAGCAGCTCGCGCGGGTAGTCGATGCGGCACACCGAGTCCACCAGTCGCTCAACGACGTACATCTCGTTGAAGATGGGCAGCTGGATGGTGACGCGGGGCAACGCCTTGAGCGGGCCCTTGGGAGTCGGCAGCTTGAACTTGTGCCGGTAGTACAGGAACGCCATCCGGTACCTGTGCGAGCCGTAGACCGCCAGCACGCACAGGACGCTGAAATAGACGCCCAGGAAGATGATCTCGACGGTGGTCATCGGTGACGCTCAGCCCCTCCCGCACGGCCCCCGTGGCCCGCGGTCCTTCCCTGCGCGGCGGCATCAGACACCCTTCTCACGCTGACCGCCGCCAGATGGGTCTGGTGAGCCCCCGCTCCGTATGTGCCCGAAAAGACACGACTTTAAGCCTTCGGGAGTGATCGGCGCCGGACAATAGGGACGCGTCAAGGTCGTGTCAAACTATTCCCAGGATTTGAACGTTCCGTTCACCAGGGGGTGACACCTCGCGTCACATGCTTCTCACGGAGCCTGTGGGCCCGGCGCCGGGGCTGAGGCGGCGCCGGTAGGGGGCCAACCCGCCGGGTCAGCTCACCGCGCGGCGGGGCTCGGCCGTTTCGGGGATGGGGTCCACGGCGGGGGCCTCGGAGATTCCGGCCTCGTCGCGCGTGGCCAGCGCCAGGACGCGCTCGACGAGCGCCGGGAAGTCCAGGCCGGCGTGGGCGGCAATCTTGGGCAGGAGGCTGGTGGGGGTGAAGCCGGGCAGCGTGTTCACCTCCAGCACGACGTCGTTCTCCGTGTCCGAGCAGAGCAGGTCCACCCGGGCGTAGCCGCGGCAGCCCAGGGCGCGGTAGGCGCCGAGCGCGAGGGCCTCCACGTTGGCCACGCGCGTGGGGGACAGCCGGGGCGGGAGGAAGTAGCTGGCGCCGCCCTTGTACTTGGCGTCGAAGTCGAAGCCCTCGCGCGGGGTGGCCACCTCGAGGCTGCCCAGCACCTGGTCGCCGAGGATGCCCACCGTCACCTCGCGGCCGGCGGCGAAGCGCTCCACCAGGGCCTCGCCGCCGAAGCGGCACGCCTGGGCCACCGCCGGGGCGAGCGCGTCCGCCGCGTGCACCACCGCCAGGCCCACCGAGGAGCCCCCGCACGCGGGCTTCACCACGCAGGGGAAGCCCAGGTCGCCGTGCAGCTCCAGCGCACGCGCCGCGTCCTCGCGGCCCACGCGGTAGCCCCGGGGCGTGGGCAGGTTGTGCAGCCGGAAGAGCTTCTTGGCGAAGGGCTTGTTCATCGCCAGCGCCGAGGCCAGCACGCCCGAGCCGGTGTACGGCAGCTCCAGCAGCTCCAGCAGCCCCTGCACCCGGCCGTCCTCGCCCATGCGCCCGTGGAGCGCGACGAAGGCCACGTCCAGCTCCGCGGCGCGCAGCGCCCTGTCCAGCCCGGGGCCCGCGAAGATGCGGGTGACGTGGTGACCGCGCGACTCCAGCGCCGCCACGACGGCCTCTCCCGTCTTGAGCGAAATCTCCCGCTCCTCACCCCATCCGCCCATCAGGACTCCGACGCGCTTGCCCATGTCGATTGATGCCTCCTGGGCACCGGACAGAGCACGGCGGATGCCAACCACCCCGCGTCCGGGCCGGGCCGCACGCCGGGCACGGATTCCCTCATGACTCCGGGGAGTTGCGGAGGGAGGGCAGGCGGGCAGGCGTGGTTCCGGGGACACGGCGCGGTCCCCGGGACACGGCGGGGGACTGTAGAAAGTCCCGCACCCCCACCCCACCGGCGGGCTCAGCCGCCGGCGTCGACGACGCCCGCGTCGGTGCCGGCATCGACACCCGTACCGGCATCAGCACCCGTGCCGGCATCGGGTGCGGGGCTGTCGTCGGAGACGCACACGTCGCCCTGGCAGGTGTAGCCCTCCAGGCACTGGTTGAGGGCGTCACAGGGCTGCCCCTCCTCGTCGAAGTCGACGAGGAGGCTGCACGCGGACAGCGTCAGGGAGAGGGCCGCGAGCGGGACGAGAGAGCGGAGAGGACGGCGCATGGCTAGTAGTTCCGGAGATCGTCTTCGTCGAGTGAGGGGCGCTTCTTCTTCTCCTCTTCCTGCTTCCGCCGCTCCTCCTCCTCGCGCTTGCGCTTCGCCTCCTGCTCGCGCCGCGCGTCCTCCTCTTCCTTCTTGCGCTGCGCCTCCAGCTCGCGGCGCTGGCGCTCCACCTCTTCGCGGCGCTTGCGCAGCTCCTCCTCGCGCTGGCGGGCCTCGTCCTCGCGCGAGCGCTTGCCGGTGTCGGCCGGACGCGGGGGCGGGGCGGCCTCTTCCTGCGCCGCGGGCGGAGGCGTGGACGGCGGGGCGGTCTTCGCCGGAGGCGGCGGAGGCATGGGGAGCGGCTCGCTCCGGGGCTTGCTCGTGGACTTCGACGGCGGCGGCGGCATGGGCAGCGCCTCGCGCTCCGGCTTCGACTCGGTCGTGCGCGCCGGAGGCGGGGCGCGGGTGGGCTCCCGCTGCCGGGTGGGCTCCGGAGCCGGCCTCGCGCGGGAGGGGCTCGGGCTGCTGTCGCCCCCGCCAGCGAAGGCGAAGTACCCGCCCAGGCCCGCGGACACGAGGCCGGCGATGATGCCGACGTCGGCCACCAGCGCGTACGTCTTGCCGGTGTCCTTGATGTCCTGGGCGCGGGGGCTGTTCTGCACGGCGCGCTTGAACTCGTCCTCCTTCGCGGAGGCCTCCATGCCGAAGTAGATGCCGCCGGCCGCCAGGGCCACGCCCGTGGCCAGCAGCACGTAGCCCACGGTGCGGCGCGTGGCGCTGCCACCGCTCGCGAAGTGCGTCACCGGCTTGCCACCCTGGCGCGGCGCATCCGCGGCCACCAGCCCCGTCAGCAGCGCCTGCGAGCCCGTGGCCATGCCGTCCCCGCGCGGCACCGTCCCCAGCGCATAGGCCTGGTTGTGCCCGTCCGCCACCTCCAGCCGCAGCGCCGTCACCTCCAGCGGCACGGCCCCGGCCCCGCCGCGCACCAGCAGCGCCAGCACCTGGGACACGCCCGCGAGCGTGCCCAGCTCGCGCAGGGCCCTGTCCCGCTCCACCCCGCCCGGCTTGCTCGCCACCGCCTCCGTCAGCGTCTGCAGGGCCTTCTGCGAGGCCACGGGCGTCAGGGTGAGCACCGTGTCGCCCTCGCGGGCCCGGCGCTGCGCCAGCGCGTAGCCCGGCGCCACCACCGTCACGTAGTGGTCCGCGGGCGTCACGTCCGTCAGCGCCACCGGGGACACGCCCCGGAACTCGCCGTCCACGAACACGTGGGCGGGCACCGGCTCCGTGCGGATGTTCAGCGTCCCCGTCGCGCCGGCCAGCACCGCCTTGCGCTCCTTCTCCACGAAGGCCATCTCGTCCGGCGGGAAGAAGTTGGGCGAGAACTGCGCCCGCGGGTCCACCGCCAGCACCGAGCGGATCTCCAGCTGCGCCGCCGTGTTCTCCCCGTTGGCCACCTGCGTGGCCGCCTTCATCACCCGCGCGCGGCTCAGGTCGCCGAAGCGCAGCGACAGGTCACCGGCCTCGGCGGCGCGCACCGCCGCGTCGAACTGCTGGAGCGCCTTCTCCGTGTCCAGCTCGTCGTAGGCGCGCTGGCCCTCCTGCATCGCCGTGGCCACCTCGGCGGCGCGGGCCTCGCGCTCACGCCGGCCCGCCGCGTCCAGCGCATCCGCCAGCCGCACCAGTTGCAGCCGGCCCGAGCGCGCCACCGCCTGCTCCGCCAGGTACGCCAGCCGGGCCGCTTCACCCCGGGCCGCGGCGTCCAGCGGAATGGCCACCACCGTCACCGTCGACGATGACGCCGCCGCGGGAAGGGCCCGGGGCACCAGCCTCGGAGGCAGGGAAGACTGCGCCGCCGCCGGCCCCACGGCCAGCAGGCCCACCAGCCACCCGCTCAGGGCCGCGCGCAGCGCGCGAATGCTCGAAGGTCGCATCACTCGTTCACCCTCTGTTCGTTGCGCATCAAACGGACTGCGCGGCGAAATGCAAGCGCGAAGGAGTCATCAACGACCCGACGTGCGGGCCGGCACACGCGCTGGGGCGGTGGCAATGCCGTGCAGGTACTCGAGGGCGACCTTCAGCGGGTAGTCCTCCAGCTTCGCGGTGACGTCCCAGGGCTTGAGGCCCTCGGGGAGGCCGCGCGGCGCGGGGGCGGGGGCCTCGGTGCTCGCGGTGGGCTCGGCGCGGAAGTGGCGGCGCAGGTCCTTCTCGCGGACCACGTCGCTCTGCACCTTGCCGCCCGGCTCGTCCGGCACGAGGAAGTCCGGAGTGATGCCCCGCTCCTGGATGCTGCGCCCCTTGGGCGTGTAGTAGCGGGCGATGGTCAGCTTCAGCCCGGAGCCGTCCTCCAGCTCGATGACTGTCTGCACGCTGCCCTTGCCGAAGGTGGGCGTGCCCATGATGACGGCGCGGCCATGGTCCTGGAGCGCGCCGGCCACGATTTCGGACGCGGACGCGCTGCCGGCGTTGACGAGCACCACCACCGGGTAGTCCTTCTCCGTGTCGCGGTCCTTGCTGCGCTCCTCGTTGGCGTTGCGGCCGTCGCGCCCCCGCGTGGAGACGATGGGCAGGTTGCCCGGCAGGAAGCGGTCGCTCATCGCCACCGCCTGGTCCAGCAGGCCGCCGGGGTTGTTGCGCAAGTCCAGCACCAGCCCGCGCAGCTCCTTGCCGCCGTTGAGGGCGCGCAGCCGGTCCAGCTCCTTGCGCAGGTACAGGTCCGTGCGGTCCTGGAAGTTCTTCACCTTCACGTGGGCGATGCCACCGTGGAGCGCGCCCTCCACGGAGACGATGCGGATGTGGTCGCGGATGATGGCGATGTCGCGAGGCGCGCTGAAGCCCCGGCGCATGATGGTGAGTAGCACCCGCCCGCCCGCGGGCCCGCGCATCTTCTGCATGGCGCGGCCCACGTCCATGCCCTGTGTGCTCTCCCCGTCGATGCCCACCAGCTCGTCGCCCGCCTTGATGCCCGCGCGCGCCGCCGGGGTGTCGTCGATGGGGGCCACCACCACGATGCGCTCGTCCTTGCGCGCAATCTCGATGCCCAGCCCGCCCCACTCGCCCGAGGTGTCTATCTTCATCTCCCGGAACACCTCCGGGGGCATGTAGACGGTGTGCGGGTCCAGCGTCTCCAGCATGCCCTGGATGGCACCGTGGATGAGCCGCTCGCGGTCCGCCGGCTCCACGTAGTTGTTCTCCACGTAGGACAGCACGCGCGCGAAGAGCTCGAGCTGGCGGTAGGTGGCGTCGTCACGCTCGGCCCGCTCCGCGCGGCCACTCGCGGGAGCCGCGCCGGAGGCACGCCCGCCCTTCGCCTTGTCGTCGGCGACGGCGGGCCCGCTCAGGAGGAGGAAGGCGGCCAGCGCCGCGCGCCACGGCTGGGGGAGACGCTTCACGTCGGTACGTCCTTTCCCGGGAGGGGGCCCGGAAGGCTGCGCACCAGTGTAGCCCGGCCTCTACAGCCCTGCCGTGTCGGCGAAGCGCACCAGGTGCGACACCAGCTCGTCCGGACGCTCCAGCTGGGGCACGTGGCCGAAGCCGTCCACCACGTGCACCTGGGCGTGGGGCGGCAGGTGGTCGCGGTACCACTGCAGCGTCACCGAGGGGAGCAGCCGCTCGCTGCCTCCCCAGAGGAACAGCACCGGCATGGCCAGGTTGCGGACCTTGCCGGGCTCCAGGCTGGCGCGCGTGGCCAGCGCCTCGGACGTCAGCGCCCGCACCGTGGGGGTGTCATAGAAGCGGCGCAGCTCGTAGGCGAACAGCAGCGCCGGCAGCGGCGGCCGGTGGAACAGCCGCCGCGTGAAGGCGCGGGCCTCCGCGGGCGAGCGCACGGCGAACGAGTTGAGCAGCGCGGTGTTCTCCGCCTCCGGCAGCTCCGCGCCCGCGGGCGCCACCAGCGCCAGCGCGCGCACCCACTGGGGGTACTCCGCCGCCAGGTTCACCGACATGGCGCCGCCCAGCGAGTTGCCCACCACCAGCGCCGGCTCGCCCACCACCTGCTCCACGTAGGCGCGCAGCACGTCGAACTGGTTGCGCACGCAGACTTCGCCGCCGCAGTACTCCATGGAGAAGCCGTGGCCCGGCAGGTCCGGCGCCACCACGCGCGAGAAGCGCTTCGCCAGCCCGAAGAACGTCCGCCCGAAGCCGTTGGCGGAGCCGCCCAGCCCGTGCACCAGCACCACCGGCGGCCCCTTCCCCTCCCCCTTCAGCGAGTAGTGGTGCAGCGACTGCCCGGCCACCTCGACTGTCGAGGACTGGACGCCGCGCGCCACCAGCATGTGCCGCAGCACCTTCTGCATTCCGCCCATCAAATCCATGCGCCTGCCTGCTCCTCGTGAGAGGGGGTGCCGGGGAATCTAACAGCCCGCGCGATTCTTCGCCGCACCGCGTCAGGGAACAGGGGCCAGCCAGGGCGCCGGGTCCACGGCCTGCCCTGCCTTGCGGACCTCGAAGTAGAGGTAGGCGCCCTTGAGGGAGCCGGTGTCGCCCACCTCGCCCACCACGTCGCCAGCGGCCACGGTGGTGCCCAGGCCGGGCGTAATCGTGGACAGGTGGGCCATGAGGGTGTGGAAGCCGTCGCCGTGGTCCAGGATGAGCAGGTTGCCGTAGCCGCGCAGCGTGCCGGCGTAGGCGACGGTGCCCTCGGCCACGGCCTGCACCGGGGTGCCGGCGGGGGCGCGGATGTCCAGGCCCTTCTGCACGGTGACGGTGTTGAAGCGCGGGTTGACGACCTTGCCGAAGCCCACCTCGATGAGGCCCTTCACCGGGCGGGGCAGCTTGCCGCGCAGCGCGCCGAAGCCGTGCGTGGCGGGCAGCTCCTTCAAGTCACTCACCACGCGGGCGAGCTCCGCGTCCGCCTGCTCCAGCTCGCGCACGGCGCGCTTCGCCAGCTCCGCCTCTCCGGCCAGCGAGCCCACCACCTCCTCCAGCGCCTCCTGCTGCGCCCGGGCCAGCTTCTCCTGCTCCTGGAGGAAGGCCACGCGCGCGGACAGCGAGGACTGGAGCCGCTTCAGCTCCCGCGTCGCCTGCCTCTGAAGATGCGCCACGCGCTGCACGGCGCGCAGCAGCTCCAGGTCGCCGGACATGCTGGCCTCCAGCGCCCGCGCGCGCCACACCAGCGAGGCGAAGTCCTCCGCCGACAGCAACACCTCCAGCGGGCGGCGGCGCATGAGGCGATAGAGGGTGCGCAGCCGGGGAGACAGCCGCCGCAGTTGCAGCCGCAGCGCGTCCCGCAGGATGACCTCCTCGCGCTCGGCCAGCACCACGCGGCGGCGGAAGACGGCCAGGTCGCCCTCCAGCGAGCGCACGCGCCGCCGGGAGAAGGACGCCATCTCCTCCATCAGCTCCACGCCCTCCAGCACGGAGAGCTTCTTCGCCTCGATGAGGGCCAGCGTCGCGCGCTGGGTGGCCAGCTTCTCGCGCAGGGCGGACTGCTCCGCCTCTTCCGGCGCGGCGGGCGGCTGCTGCGCGGACGCGGGCCACGCGGCCCCCACCCAGGCGGCCGCCAGCAGCGCGAGTGCCAGGGAGGAGGACCGGCTCATACCCGCAGGAAGCGCCCCACCGCGACGAAGCTGCCTCCCAGGCCCAGGCCACACCCGGCGCCCACCAGCTCCAGCACCAGGCGCGGCTCCACCCACGGCCCCGCCACGCCCGGTCCCAGCAGGAAGGCGAAGAGCGAGCCCAGCGTGGGCCCCAGCACGTGCCCGAAGGCCCACAGCCCCAGCAGCGCCACGCCCGCGCCCAGCAACCCCTGCAGCAGGCCCTCCAGGAGGAAGGGCGCCTTGACGAAGCGGTCCGTGGCGCCGACGAGCTTCTGGATTTCGATTTCCCCCCGGCGCGCGTAGATGGCGAGCTGGAGCGTGGCCGCGACGATGATGATGGTGGCGCCCAGCACCACCGCGAAGGCCACCAGCGAGCCGAAGCGCAGCGCCCGGGCGATGGCCGACAGGCGCTCCACCGCTGCCTCGCCGTAGTCCACGCCCGCCACGCCCGGCTGCCCGCGCAGCTCCCTCGCCAGTGCCTGGAGCGCCGCCGGGTTGCGCGTCTCCGGAGGCACGCGCAGCTCCAGCGACGCGGGCAGCGGGTTCTCCGGCAGCTCCGCCAGCGCGTCGCCCAAATCCCCCAGCTCGGTGCGCAGCCGCGACAGCGCCGCGTCCGGAGGCACCAGCGTCACGTCTCCGCGGCTGAGCTCCTCCACGCGGGTGCGCACGCCGTGCACCTCGTCCTCACCCAGCTCGGGGGCGAGGTAGACGGTGACCTCCACCTCACCGCCCAGCGAGGCCAGCAGGTTGTCCAGCACGCGCGCGGCGCCCCGGGCCATGCCCGCGGAGAACAGGGCGATGGCGATGGTCGTCACCGCGATGAAGTGCACGAAGGGCGAGTGCCGCAGCCCCACCGCCGCCGAGCGCCAGAAGTACGCCGTCTTCGCCGCCACGCTCATCCGGCCACCATCCGCCGCGCCGCCTTGACGCCGTCCTCGTCGGACACAATCTGCCCGCGCTCCAGCCGCACCGTGCGCTTCTGGTAGCGCGCCAGCAGCGTGGCGTCGTGCGTGGCCACCATCACCGTGGTGCCGCGCACGTTGACCTGGCTGAGCAGGTCCATGATTTCCACCGTGAGCGCCGGGTCCAGGTTTCCGGTGGGCTCGTCCGCGAGCAGGATGGTGGGGTCGTTCACCAGCGCGCGCGCAATCACCACGCGCTGCTGCTCCCCACCCGACAGGCGCAGGGGGAACGAGTCCGCCTTGTGCTCCAGGCCCACCAGCTTGAGCATGCGGCGGACCTTCTCGCGGGCCTCGGCGCGCGGCACGCCCAGCACGTCCAGCGTGAAGGACACGTTGTCCTCCACCGTCCGGTGCGGCAGCAGCTTGAAGTCCTGGAACACGACGCCGATGTTGCGCCGCAGGTACGGCACGGCGGACTCGCGGATGCGGGCGATGTTGCGGCCGCCCACCAGGATCTGCCCCTTGGTGGCCTTCTCCGCGCAGAAGATGAGCTTGAGCAGCGTCGTCTTCCCCGCGCCGGAAGGGCCGGTGAGGAAGACGAACTCGCCCTTCTCCACGTTGAGGTTGATGTCCGACAGCACCGGCGGGTCGCCGGGGTACGCCTTGTACACGTGGAAGAACTGAATCATGGCGGCGCGCGGGAGGCGGCCAACCTACCACGGCCCGGCGCGGGTGCCCCACGCACGCCCGGCGAGTGGGCGGGCTTTCCCCTCCCACCCGTGGCGCCACCTGTGCGACGGTGGAGGGGCATGAGCCAGCGGGCCACGCCGCGCACGACAACGGGACAGTGGGTGGGGCGCTTCGCGGGGCCGGCCGTGGCCGCGCTCGTGTACTTCGTCCCCTCCGGCCTGCACGCCATCCCCGGCATGGGCCACCGCCCCGCCGCGGCCGCCGCCGTCGCGGCCTGGATGGCCCTCTGGTGGTTCACCGAGGCCTTCCCCATGGGCTGGACGGCCCTCTTGCCCCTGGTGCTCTTCCCCGCCCTGGGCGTCTTCGGGGACGGCGGCGTGCTGGTGGCGGTGGGCCGCTCCGCGCAGCCCTTCGTGGACCCGTACATCTTCCTCTTCATGGGCGGCATGGCCCTGGGCGCCGCGCTGGAGCAGTGGGGCCTGCACCGGCGCATCGCCCTGCTCATCATGCGCGCCATCGGCACCGGGCCCCGGCGCCTGCTGCTCGGCATGCTGGTGGCCACCGCCGCCGTGTCGCTCTGGATTTCCAACACCGCGACCGCGGTGATGATGGTCCCCATCGGCATGGCCCTCATCGCCCAGCTCGAGGCGACGGAGGGCCGCCGGCTGGAGCACTTCGGCGCGGCGCTGATGCTGTCGGTGGCGTACGGCGCCAACGTGGGTGGCATCGGGACCAAGATTGGCTCGCCCACCAACTCCGTCTTCGCGGGCGTGGTGTCGCGGCGGCTGGGCAGCGACGTGGGCTTCCTGGAGTACATGGCCGCCGCCCTCCCCTTCGTCCTCCTCTTCGTCCCACTTATCTGGCTGGTGCTGTGGCGCTGGGGGCGCAAGGACGCGATGGGCCCCGGCCAGGGCGGCGACGTCATCGCCCGGGAGCTGGCCGGGCTGGGCCGCCTGTCCGCGGGGGAGCGCGTGGTGGGCGCGGTGTTCCTCGTGGCGGCGGTGCTCTGGATTGCGGGTGATTTGCTGCGCCCCCTGCTCGCCCCCCTGGTGGCGAGCGCCTTCGACGGCTTCAAGCTGGGAGGCAAGCACTACGAGGCGACGGTGGCCGTGGTGGGGGCGCTGGTGCTCTTCGCCGCGGGCCGGCTGTCACTGGCCGCGCTGCGCCGGGTGCCCTGGGACACGCTGCTGCTGCTGGGCGGAGGCTTCGCGCTGGCGGCCGGAATCGAAGCGAGCGGCCTGTCCGCCTGGCTCATCACCCGCCTGTCCGGTCTGGAGTCGCTGCCCGCGCTCGCCCAGTACGGCGTGGTGGCCGGCACCACCATCCTGCTGTCGGCCATCGCCTCCAACACCGCCACCGTGAATGTCATGCTCAACGTGCTGCCCGGCACACGGCCGCTGCTGGCGGTGAGCACCTTCGCGTCCTCGTGTGACTTCGCCCTGCCCGCCGGCACGCCGCCCAATGCCATCGTCTTCGGCAGCGGCTATGTGCGCCTGCCGGTGATGATGAAGGCCGGAGTGCTGCTGGACGTGCTGGCCGCCGGGCTGCTCACCGTCTACGGGCCGCTGTGGGTGCGGTGGGTGCTGCCCTGAGCGGCGCCCGGACGCTCAGCCGAGGCTGTTGAGGGCGGTGACGAACACCCAGCGGGCCCCGTCGTGCAGCACCATCAGCCGGATGCGCACCTCGCGCGAGCCCCAGGGGAAGTTGAACCGGAAGTCGAAGCGCTCCGTCGCGTCCTCGCCGCGCGCCACCAGGGCGTCCAGCCGGCCCCGGAAGGCCGCCACGTTGGTGCACGGGGCAATCTCCTCGAAGAAGCGCCGGCCCACCGTGGCCTGCGCCGTCCGCCGGGCCACCGCCGCCTCGGCCGCGTTGTAGGCCACCACCCGACCTTCCCCATCCAGCTTGATGGCTCCGAACGGCAGCCGGTCGAACTCCTCGGCCGACATCGCGCGCAGCCGCTCGCCGGTGAGGGAGTCCGCATCCATGAGTCGCTCCTTCATCCCTGCCAGGCCTCCCGCGCTCTCACCGAACGTCTGGCAAGGCGGACCCATGCCCTGGAAGGCCGGATGCGGGCTGTCCACGCGGGTGCGCGAACGCGGCCAGGGGCTGTCCGGGGCTGGAGCCGGGCGGGCGCGGGAAGGCGCGCCCGGGTGCCCGGCGTCACGGCAAGGTCAGGACTGCTCGCCCTCGCCGGCGAGGTAGCTGAGGATGACCTCGTCGAGGCTCTTCTCGGAGATGAGGTCCTCGCCGAACAGGGTCTCCACGCCGACCTCGTTGATCTTCGGCTTCTCCTTCATGGCGCGGGCGGCGGCCACTTCGGGAGGCAGCGCGGAGACCGCGGGCACGACGGGGGCCTGCGGCGGCGGCGGGCGCGGGGCCATGGACTGGCCGGGCTGCATCTTCACCGGGGCCGTGTCCGTCTCCAGCTGGCCCGGCTGATAGCTGCGCGCCGTGGACTCGAAGCTGTCGTACACGCCGTTGATGAGGTTGCGCAGCATCTCCTTGTGCTGCTCCTCCATCAGCTCGCGCACGACCTCCGACAGGTTCTCCGCGTTGAGGATGTCCGCGTAGGACGTCTTCTTCGACGCGAGGATGTTCCCGCCCACGAACAGGTGGGTGATGATGTGGGGGTTGTTGACGCCCGAGTCCTCGGTCTGGACGTGGTAAACCTTACCCTTGTGCTTGATGTTGTGGTTGAAGCCGGTGACGGCTTTCTCGAAGGTTTTCGTCATCGCCGAGGGCCCGGAACGTACCAGTCGGGTCCCCATGACACAAGGAAGCCGTCACCGCGGGTTCGCTCTTGCGTCAGCGCGCCTGCCCTCCGGGCGCGAAGCAGGCGTTCCCCGGCCGCTGCCCGGCCGCTTCCGGACCCGTCCTGAAGCCACCGGCCGTGCAGGCCCTCGCGTTCCTGGCCCGCAACGTTGAAAAGCCGAAACAGGCTGGGGTACGTACTGGCTGACGTGAGTGGTGCTCAACGCCGCCGACGTCCAGGACTCCACGGATGAAGAAAAACGAGATCAAGAACAAGGTGCGCCAGCAGGACGCCCAGGTGCTGGCTCAGGGCTATTCGCCCGCCATCCGCGCGATGGAGATCAGCTCCATCGTCGCCTTCGTCTCACTGGAGCTGGCGCTGGTGTACCGGCTGTGGGGCAACCCCCATGCCGGCACCTGGCTGCTCCTGAGCGCGGTGCTGCTGGGCTACCTCGCCGCGGACTTCGTGTCCGGCTTCGTCCACTGGCTGGGGGACACCTGGGGCTCCACGGAGATGCCCATCCTGGGCAAGGCCTTCATCC
This sequence comes from Pyxidicoccus xibeiensis, assembly GCF_024198175.1. NCBI lineage: Bacteria > Pseudomonadati > Myxococcota > Myxococcia > Myxococcales > Myxococcaceae > Pyxidicoccus > Pyxidicoccus xibeiensis. Next base: position 53,039 of record NZ_JAJVKV010000017.1, on the reverse strand, counting down.
GGCCCTTCCGCGAGCACCATGTGGACGAGAAGGCCATCACCCGCCACGACTTCGTGGAGACCAACGGGAACAACTGCCTCATCTCCATCCCCGTGGCCATCATGGCCGTGGCCATGCCCATGGGCGGCCCGGGCTGGGTGTTCGCCTCGTCCTTCCTGGGCGCGATGATCTTCTGGGTGATGGCGACCAACCAGTTCCACAAGTGGTCGCACATGGACTCGCCGCCCGCGCTCATCGGCTTCCTGCAGCGCGTGCACCTCATCCTGCCGCCGGACCACCACCGCATCCACCACACGGCGCCGTACAACAAGTACTACTGCATCACCGTGGGCTGGCTGAACTGGCCGCTGCAGGTGGTTCACTTCTTCCCGCTGTCGGAGCGCCTCATCACCTGGGCCACCGGCCTGCTGCCGCGCCAGGACGACATCGGCGACGAGGCCGCCCGCGCCCTGGTGGCGGTGCAGGTCTCCACCGAGGCGCCCATGGTCCAGGCCGCCAAGGAGCTGCTCACCAAGGCCACCAGCGCCGAGGAAGCCGCGCCCGTCTCCACCCGCCCGTCGGCCTGAGCCACGGGCGCGGGGGACGCCCGCCAGGGCCCGGGGCCGTGCTTCACGGCCCGTCCGGCGCCCGGCGGCGTCCCGCCCCTTCACGTCAGTCCGTCAGAACGTCAGGTCCACCTGCTCGGCGGCGGGGATGGGCCGGCCGAGGAAGCGCGCTCCCACCTCGGCGAAGCGCTCCGGCACGTCGGTGACGTAGTACGCGTGAGACGGCGCCGCCTGGCCCGCGAGCGCCAGCCCGCCGCGCTCCGCGAGCAGCGCCGCCACCGCCTCCGCCGTGGCCTCCGCCGAGTCCACCAGCGTCACCTTCGGCCCCACCACCTCCGCGATGACGCCCTTGAGCAGCGGGTAGTGGGTGCAGCCCAGCACCAGCGTGTCCACGCCGTCGCGGGCGAACTCCGTCAGGTACTCGCGCGCCACCAGGAAGGGCACGTCCCCGGTGGTCCACCCCTCCTCCGCCAGCGGCACGAAGAGCGGGCAGGCGCGGGCCTTCACCCGCACCCGCGGGTCCGCGGCCTCCAGCGCGCGCTGGTAGGCCCCCGAGCGGATGGTGCCGGGGGTGGCGATGACGCCCACCCCGCCGCCCCGGGTGCGCGCCAGGGCCGCCCTCGCGCCGGGGGCGATGACGCCCACCACCGGAATGGGCAGCGCCGCCTCCAGCGCCGGCAGCGCCACCGCGGTGGCGGTGTTGCAGGCCACCACCAGCAGCTTGATGCCGCGCTCCACGAGGAACTCCGCGTTCTTCAGGGAGTAGCGCGTCACCACCTCGCCGGACTTCGTGCCGTAGGGCACCCGCGCCGTGTCCCCCAGGTACACCGTGCTCTCGTGGGGGAGGTGGGCCATGAGCGCCTTGAGGACCGTGAGGCCCCCGACACCCGAGTCGAACACCCCGATGGGGCTGTGGCTGCTTTGCCGCATGGACAGTGTCCCTATCACGTTTGATGCCAACGCCCGCCGGCCCCCCAGACGCGACGAAGGGCCGGAGCCTTGCGCTCCGACCCTCCGTTCACCTCACGACCGGGCAGGCGTTTTTACTGCCGGAAGATGGGGACCAGCAGCGCGCCGTTCGGGCCCGGGAACCGGTGGGCCTCCACCTCGATGAACGGCCCCTCCTCCGGCGACCAGTACTCGCGGCCATCCGCGGCCCGGGCGTAGATCTCCACCTGGTAGCGGCCCGGACGCAGGAACTCGTACACCACCGGAGCGTCATTGCAGCCGTGCCCGTCGCCGAACATGCCGTACACCAGCTCGCCGGTGAACACGTCGCGGAAGTTGACGCGGACCTCGTCGATGCGGGCCTGCGAGCAGCTCAGGGTGGAGCCGCCGGCCACGATGTCCCACCGGATGGAGGCGCCGCCGATGGCCCACATGGAGGCGGTGTGCGACGTGGGAGCACCGGCCTGCGTCACCATGAGGCCGTTGTAGTAGTACAGGGGCATGTCGTCCCGGTTGAGCGCGACGAACTCCAGCGAGTGCTCCCCCGGCTCCAGGTACGGCGTCTGGATGCTGTTGGCGCCATGGCCCCGGGTGCAGTCGAAGCGCGCCCACTCGCCGTCATTCACGCGGACCTCCACGGCGGTGATACCGGCCTGGGTGCAGCTGGGGCTCGGGCTGGAGGTGTTCGCCGGGAACAGCCAGCTCACGTAGGCGAAGGACGGCGGGCTGCCCGTCGGCGTGAGGTCCACGCTCACCGTCACGTCGCCGTCCACCCGGAAGGTGCCGCTCGCCAGGTAGAGCTGCTCGTTGCCGTAGCTGACGCCTTCGATGGTGAAGCTGTACACGCCCGGCACGAAGTCGTGGAGGACGATGCCGTCGAAGCCGTTGGCCTGGCAGGGATAGAAGCCGTCATTCGCGAGGCGCTCGCCGGGGATGACGATGTTCACACCCTTGATGTCGCGGTCCTCGTCGCAGCGCAGTCCGCCGAACGTCCAGCGGAACGTCACGTCGCCCGGGTACTCGGGAGAGTTGTCGTGGATGACACAGCCTGGAGTGACCGCCGCCAGGGCGAGGAATGCGACCAGCAGTCGGGAGTTCATGGGGGACCCGTTCGTGGGGTGGTGAGGTGTTCGGCCCGTTACAACCCCTCGGACGAGCAGCCTCGGGAATTATTCACCCGCACCGGCAAGCCGTTTCAAGCAACCGGGCGTGTCCCCTTTGTTTGACCCTGTTGTTTCGGAGTGTTACGCGCTGACCCCCATGACGCCCCACCTGCCCCTGGCGCTCGGCGCCATGAACTACGTGGAGATCATCCGCGATGCGTCCTTCATCGAGCTGGCCGTCCTGCTGCTCCTGATGGGCGTCTCTGTCGCCTCCTGGGCCCTCATCGCCATGAAGGCAACCCAGCTCTCCAAGGCTCGCGCACAATCTCTCACCTTCCTCGACACCTTCTGGAAGGCCTCTCGGTTGGAGGCCATCTACCAGACGGCCCAGAAGCTCGACGGCTCGCCGCTGTCGAAGGTCTTCTGCGCTGGCTACGAAGAGCTCAGCAAGCTGGCCCAGGCCAAGGAGGGCGGCGCCGAGGGCGCCATGGCCGAGCGGCTGGGCGGAATCGAAAACGTGGAGCGCGCGCTCAACCGTGCGTCCACGGCGCAGATTACGGAGTTGGAGAACCGGGTGTCCTTCCTGGGCACGGTGGGCGCGGCGTCGCCCTTCGTGGGCCTGTTCGGCACGGTCATCGGCATCCTCAGCGCGTTCAACCAGATTGCCGAGCAGGGCAACGCGACGCTGGCCACGGTGGCCGCGCCGGTGGGCAACGCGCTGTTCGCCACGGCGGCGGGCCTGTTCGCCGCGATTCCAGCGGTGGTCGCCTACAACTCGTTCGTCAGCCGCATCAAGGTGTTCGACACGGAGATGGCGAACTTCTCCGCGGACTTCCTCAACATCATCAAGCGGCACTTCTTCCGGTAGCCGGAGACGACCATGGGAATGGGCGGAGGCAACCGCGGCGGTGGGCGCACCACCATGAGCGAAATCAACGTCACGCCCATGGTGGACGTGATGCTGGTGCTGCTCATCATCTTCATGGTGACGGCGCCCCTCATCCAGCAGGGCGTCAAGGTGAACCTGCCGGAGACGAAGGCCGCGCCGGTGGAGGCCACGGAGAAGAAGCTGGTGCTGTCCATCGACGCCGGGCGCAAGGTCTACATCGGCGACGCCGAGGTGGCGCTGGAGGAGCTCCAGGAGAAGCTGGCCGCCAACGCCAAGGCCCAGGCCGACAAGGAGGTCTACCTCCATGCGGACCGGGACGTGCCGTACGGCGTGGTGGTGGAGGTGATGGCGGCGGCCCAGCGCGCCGGCATCAGCAATGTGGGGATGATTACGGACCCGACACCGGGGGCCAAGACGTCCAACACGGGCAAGGGCAAGTCGAAGGAGGCGAAGCGCTAACCCATGACGGACTCCGCGGTGAGCCACAGCCTGCTCGTCACACGCCCCACGCGGCTGTCGCGCTTCGTGGGGGCGTCCGTGGTGGGCCACATCGCCGTGCTGCTGGCGGCGGTGCTGTACGCGCGCTTCTCGGGTGGCCCCAAGGTGGACCTGAACGCGAAGCCCATCAACGCCACGCTGGTGCGCCTGGGCAAGCCCAGGGACTCCAAGCTGCTGCCGCGCAAGGAGCAGCCGCCGCCTCCGGTCAAGGAAGTGCTCGCCCCCAAGCCCGCGCCGGAAGCGCCGCCCCCCGCGCCCACGCCCGCCGCGGTGGCGGTGCCGATTCCCGGCGTGAAGCCGGAGCCCTCCGCGCCGCAGCCCGCGCCCCAGAAGGGTGAGAAGACGGGCGAGGACCGGCGCAAGCGCCTCTTCGGCGCCTTCGACAAGACGGCCAAGGCGGCCGAGCCCGAGGAGCAGGAGGGCGCCGAGGATGGCGACCCGGACGGCGACTCGGCCAAAGCCGAGGGCGAGCGCTACTTCGGCCTGCTCCAGTCGCAGGTGCGCCGACACTACAACGTGGCGGACACCATCCCCGAGTCCGAGCGCCTGCACCTCAACACCGTCGTCGCCGTGCGGCTGGGCCGCGCCGGCGAGGTGCTGGACGTGAGCCTCACGAAGCCCAGTGGCAACGATTTGTTCGACTCCGCCGTCGTCACCGCCGTACGCAAGGCCGCGCCCTTCTCGCCTCCGCCGGACCACCTGCGGGACACGCTGCAGAAGAGCGGCGTCAACCTGAGCTTCAGACCGAACGCCCTATGAAAGCCCTGCTCCTCTCCCTCGTCCTCCTCCCGCTCGCGGCGCTCGCGCAGGCGCCGACCATCGAGATTTCCGGCGCCAACTTCCGCCCGCTGCCGGTGGCCGTACCCGCGCCGGTGACGCAGAACGACGGCGGGAAGAAGCTGGCGCCCGCCTTCGACCAGGCCTTCAGCTTCGACCTGGCCGCGTCCGGCATCCTCCAGGTGCTGGACCGCAAGAGCTTCACCGCGGACCCGACCGAGGGCATGACGGCCGGCACCATCAAGTTCCCCCGCTGGGCGGACGTGGGCGCCGAGGCGCTCGTCAAGGTCTCCCTGGCGCAGGACGGCGGCACGCTGCGCGGCGAGCTGCGCCTGTTCAACGTGGGCACCGGCCGTGAGGACCTGAAGGTCGCGAAGGACGCCCCGGCGGACAACCCGTCGCTGCTGGCGCACCGGCTGGCGGACGCGCTCTACCGTCACTTCACGCGCGAGCCCAGCCCCTTCCTGTCGCGCATCACCTACGTGCGCAAGGCCGGCAGCAACCGCGACATCGTGGTGGCGGACTGGGACGGCGGCAACGCGCAGAGCCTCACCAAGGGCGGCATCAACATCCTCCCCGGGCTGAGCCCGGACGGCGCGAAGGTGGCCTTCACCACCTACCGCAAGGGCCGGCCGGACATCTTCGTGCAGGCGCCGGGCGGCGAGGCGCGCTCGGTGGTGTCCGAGGGGCAGATGGCCACCGGCGCGGCCTTCTCACCGGACGGCAAGCGCATGGCGTACGCGCTGGCGGAGGGTGAGAGCGCGCAGATCTACGTGGCCAGCGCGGACGGCAGCGGCGCGAAGGCCGTCACCGACACGCCCTACGGCCTCAACACCAGCCCCACCTGGTCGCCGGACGGCAAGCGCATCGCGTTCGTGTCCAACCGGGGCGGCAGCCCGCAGATCTACGTGATGGGTGCGGACGGCTCGGGCGTGCGGCGGCTCACCTTCCAGGGCAACTACAACCAGACGCCGGACTGGTCTCCGCGCGGCGACCTCATCGTCTTCACCGCGCGAGACGAGCGCAACGCGTTCGACCTGTTCACCGTCAACGTGGACACCGGCAAGGTGACGCGCCTGACGCAGGACCAGGGCAGCAACGAGGAGCCCGCCTTCTCTCCCAACGGGCGGCTCATCCTCTTCACCACCACGCGCAATGGCGGCTCGCAGCTGTTCGTCATGACGGCGGACGGCAGCAGCCAGCTCCCGCTGCGCGCCGAGAAGGGCACCCTGCAGACGCCTGACTGGGCGCCCCTGCCGCAGGCGCAGTAGCGGCGTTGACAGGGGGCGCCGGCTCGGGTCGAGTGCCCGCGCATGAGTGCCCCCTTCCGCAGCCACTGGAGCCTGGACCCCGAAGTCGTCTACCTCAACCACGGCGCCTTCGGTGCCTGCCCCACCGCCGTGCTGCGCCGCCAGTCCGAGCTGCGCGCGCGCCTGGAGGCGGGGCCGGTGCGGTTCCTCCACCGCGAAATCGAGCCCCTGCTCGACGAGGCCCGCGCCACCCTGGGCGCCTTCCTCGACGCGGACCCCGACGACCTCGCCCTCGTCACCAACGCCACCACGGGCGTGAACACCGTGCTGCGCTCGCTGCGCTTCGCACCCGGTGACGAGCTGCTCACCACCGACCACGAGTACAACGCCAGCCGCAACGCGCTGGAGTACGCGGCCTCGCAGTGGGGCGCGAAGGTGGTGGTGGCAAAGCTGCCCTGGCCCATTCCCTCGCCGGACGCGGTGGTGGACACCGTGCTGGCGCACGTGACGCCGCGCACGCGCCTCTTGCTGGTGGACCACGTGTCCAGCCAGACGGCGGTGGTGATGCCGGTGGCGAAGCTCGCCACCGCGCTGCGCGCGCGGGGCGTGGAGACGCTGGTGGATGGCGCGCACGCCCCGGGCATGCTGCCGCTGTCCCTGCGCTCGCTGGGCGTGGGCTACTACACGGGCAACTGCCACAAGTGGCTGTGCGCGCCCAAGGGCGCGGCGTTCCTCCACGTGCGCCGGGACTTGCAGCCCGGCATCAAGCCGCTGGTCATCAGCCATGGCCACAACTCCGGGCGCAAGGACCGCTCCCAGTTCCGGCTGGACTTCGACTGGACGGGGACACACGACCCCTCGGCCTTCATCTGCGTGCCCGAGGCGATTCGCGTCATGGGGGGCCTGCTCCCCGGCGGCTGGCCGGCGGTGATGGAGTCCAATCGCGCCAAGGCCCTGGCCGCCCGGAAGCTGCTGTGCGAGCGGCTGAAGGTGGCGCCCGACTGCCCTGAGGAGATGGTGGGCAGCATGGCCACGGTGCGCCTGCCCGACGGCTTCCCCGAGCGCCCCGCGCCCCCGACCTTCGTCGACCCGCTCCACCTGCGCCTCTTCGACGAGCACCGGATTGAAGTGCCCATCGTCCCCTGGCCGAAGGCGCCCCAGCGTCACGTGCGCGTGTCCGCGCAGCTCTACAACACGCATTCCGAGTACGAGGCCCTGGGCGACGCTTTGGAAGCGCTGCTGCGTTGAGTAGTCTCCGGCGGATGCCGCGTTTCGCCACCATCGACGTGGGAACCAACTCCGTGCTGCTGCTGGTCGCCGAGCGCACCCCCGAAGGACGTTTCGAGCCCGTGCTGGAGCGCGCGGAAATCACCCGCCTGGGCCGGGGGGTGGATGCGACACGCCGGCTGTCCCCGGAGGGGATGGAGGCCACGCTGTCCGTGCTGGAGTCCTTCGCCCGCGAGGCGCGCGAGCAGGGCGCGGAGGCCATCGCCGTCTCCGCCACCAGCGCGGCGCGCGACGCGCAGAACGGCGCGGAGTTCATGGCGGCGGCCAAGGCGCGCGCGGGTGTCACGGTGGAGATCATCTCCGGTGAGCTGGAGGCGCAGCTCTCCTTCGCCGCGGTGCACGCGGACTTCGCATCGGAGGCGGCCGGTCCGCTGCTGGTGCTGGACATCGGCGGCGGCTCCACGGAGTTCATCTACGGCAACCGGGCCGGGCACGTGGCCTTCCGGCACAGCTTCGACGTGGGCTCGGTGCGGCTGACGGAGCGCTTCGTGCGCTCGGACCCGATGACGGCGGAGGACCGCGCCCGCGTGGAGGCCCACCTGCGAGACACCTTCCGCACGCTGCCGCCACCTCCGCCGGGCGCCGCGCTGGTGGGCGTGGCGGGCACGGTGACGACCCTCTACGCGCTCCAGCACGCCATCGACCCGTACGACGCCGAGCGCGTCCACGGCGGCACCCTGTCCCTGGCGGAGCTGAAGGCGCTGGTGGACCGGCTGTGTGGCATGCCGCTGGAAGCGCGCCGCGCCCTGCCCGGCCTGCAGCCCAAGCGCGCGGACGTCATCTCCGCGGGCGCCCTCATCCTCCTGGAGTCGGTGAAGGCGCTCGGCCTTGAGACGTGTCGCATCAGTGACAGGGGCCTGCGCTGGGGCCTGCTCGCGCACCGCTTCGGAGCCGGAGCCACCTCCACATGAACGCCTCTCCCACGGCCTCGCAGGCAGCGCCCGTCGCGCCCGCGTCAAACGCAGCCTTCGCGCTGACCATCCTGACGCTCATCAACCTGGTCAACTACCTCGACCGGTACATCGTCGCGGTGGCGCTGCCGGACATCCAGAAGGAGTTCGGCATCAACGACACGCAGTCCGGCCTGCTGGGCACCATGTTCATGGTGGTGTTCATGCTGGCCTCGCCGCTGGGGGGCTACCTGGGAGACAGGTATCCCCGGAAGCTGCTGGTGGCGGGCGGCGTGCTGCTGTGGAGCCTGGCCACGGGCGCCAGCGGGCTCGCCACGACGTTCATCGCGCTGCTGGTGGCGCGCTCGGTGATTGGCATCGGCGAGGCGGGCTACGGCGCGGTGGCGCCGAGCATCATCTCCGATCTGTACCCGCGGGAGATGCGCACGCGCATCCTCGCGTTCTTCTACACGGCGATTCCCGTGGGCGTGGCGGCGGGCTACGGGCTGGGCGGGTGGCTGACGCAGAGCTACTCGTGGCACGTGGCCTTCTACGTGGGCGGCGTGCCGGGGCTCATCCTGGGCGCCATGGCCTTCTTCATGCCCGAGCCCCGGCGCGGGGCGATGGACGGGCCGGACGCACAGACGAAGATGCCCTTCATGGTGGGCCTGAAGGGGCTGGGGCGCAACGGTGCGTTCTGGGCGGTGACGGCGGGCTACACGCTGATGACGTTCTCCATCGGCGGGCTGGGCTTCTGGATGCCCACGTACCTGGTGCGCGAGCGAGGCCTGGCCCAGGCGGAGACGGGCACCACGTTCGGCGCGATTACGCTGGTGGCGGGCCTGGTGGGGACGGTGGTGGGCGGGTGGCTCGGGGACCGACTGGACCGCAAGCGCGAGGGCGGCGGCCTGTGGATGTCGGGCGTGGGGCTGCTGCTGGCGGCGCCGGCCATGTACCTGGCGGTAAATCTCAAGGCGATGGGGCCCACGTACGCGGCGATTGCCGTGGCGCAGTTCCTCATCTTCCTCAACAGCGGACCCATCAACGCGGCCATCGTCAACTGCGTGCCGCCGGCGTTCCGTGCCTTCGCCATGGGGCTGAACGTGCTGTTCATCCACATGCTGGGGGATGCGATTTCGCCCACGCTCATCGGCTCCATCGCCGACGCGGCGAGCCTGCACACCGCCATCGAGGTGAACTCCGTGCCCGTGCTGCTGGGCGGGCTGGCGCTGCTGGTGGGCGCGAAGCTGTTCCGCGAGGCCGTGCCCCGGATGCGGTGACGCGCCTCAGGGCGTCGCGGGGGTGGACTCCAGCTTGGGCCGGTACTCGCCGGCCAGGCGCTCCACCTCCGAGGCCAGCCGCTCTCCGTCGGCGAGCAGCCGCGCCTTGAGGCCCGCGCGGTTGCCCAGCGTGAAGAAGACGATGATGTCCTGACGGAGCGACTCCCAGCGCTCGGAGAAGTAGAGCGTGAAGAGGGCCAGGGGTGGCACGAGGAGGAACGTGGCCACGGCCGCTGGCGCTCCGACCCACACGCCCGCCGCGACGGTGAGCGCGGCCCACCACACCAGCGCCACGACGAAGGCGGTGAGGAACTTCACCGTCGCCTGCACGTCCAGCTCCGCCTTGCGGCTGGCGGCGCGAGGCACCTGGTAGGGCAGCCAGAACAACACCAGGCCCAGGGCGAACAGGGGCAGCCCGAGCAGCAGCGCGAGCAGGTTCTTCACCACGAAGGGCACCACGTTGCCGGGGCGGTACTGCAGGGCGAGGTCCTTCGGGCCGGCGGCCTGCACCAGCTCCATGCGGTGCTTGAAGGAGGCGAGGTGCACGCGGAGGCTCTCGAAGCGCTCCGGCTCCTGCGTGCGGAAGAGCTGCACGCCGCGAGCCCACAGGCGCAGCCGCTCCGCGTCCAGCGCCCCGCCCTGCTTGAAGGCATAGAGCTGCTCGGCGAGCTGCACCAGCGGCAGGTCCGCCCACTGCTCGAGGTTGAGCGTCACGGCGCGCAGGCCCTCGGCGATGCGCTCGGTGAGGCGGCGCGCGGCGTCCTGCTCGGCGGCGGGGTCCGTGGGGAGGAAGGGGCGCACCTCGATGGCGGGGCCCACGTCGATGAGGACCTCGCTGCGGAAGACGTGCTTCTCCGCGTAGGTGAGGCCCACGGGGACGATGCGCACGGGAGCGCCTTCCTTCGCGGCGTTGAGGGCGATGCGCGCGGCGCCCGTCTTGAGCTCGGCGAGCCCGGGCTCGGAGTGGCTCTTGCCCTCGGGGAAGATGGTGATGGCGCGGCCCTGGACGAGCGCGCCCTTCGCGGCGTCGAGCGTGCCCTCGTTGCCCGCCATCTTCGTGGGGTCATCCTGCTTGCGATACACGGGCAGCGCGTCCAGGCCGCGCAGCAGCCAGCCGATGACGGGCAGCTTGAACAGCGGCGCCTTGGCGAGGAAGGTCACCTTGCGCCGGGTGAGGATGAACACGAGGGCCGGGTCGATGAGGCCGTTCGGGTGGTTGCCCACGAAGAGCACGGGGCCCTCCGGCTCGGTGGCGGGGGCATTCACCTTCACCCGGTAGAAGAGCCGCAGGAACAGCGCGACCACGGCACGGACACACGCGTAGAACACGGTGGAGACTGTAGCGCAGAGTGGCTCGGCAGGCGTCTCCGCTCCCGCGTGGGGTGCGGGTGCTACGCTGGCGGTCATGCGTTCCTGCCCGTGGCTGGCGCTCCTGTGTCTGTGCCTCGCGGCCTGTGCCGGTGGCGGGCGGCCATTGCGTCAGTCCATGGGACCGGGACCAGGGCCTGGGTGCTCGAATAGCTTGGACTGTGCGTGCAAGAACGGCTCTGCGTCGGCGTGCGAGCAACTGGGGACGGTGCCCAAGGTGTCCAAGCCCAAGCCCCCGAATCCGGGGCCGGTCGTTCCACCTCAGGCGGCGAAGGAACTGGAGGCGGAGGACGATGGCGAGCCCTACGACCGCTGCAATGACCTGTACACGAAGTGCATGGAGCAGGCGAAGGTGGCGAACCGCCGGAACTCCGGTGGGTATGGGTCCAGCGTGTGCCAGCAGTGCCTCGAAATTTGCGAGCGCCGTGGATACTGGCCTACCAAGACGAATGGAGGAAGAAAGTGCCCCGCCGTCGAATGACTCCCAAGCAGAAGCTCGAAATGGAGTTTGGAGAGGCGATCGGCTGGACCGAGATTTCACTCCGGCGTCAGAACCACGCAGTCTTCAGGGCCGAGATGCTGCGGTTCCTCCGAAAGATGCAGGCTAAGGCGCATACAGAGTTCGTGCGCCGCGAGATGGCCAGGCGGGTTGCCGAGAGAATACTGTCCAGAGCATGCATGCCCCCTCAACCCGAGGCGACACTCACCCTCGAGTTCAAGCGCATGAACCGGCTTGGATACTCCAACATCGACCGGAGAGTTCACATCGCCGCCATGCTTGGCAGGTGGGTCCAACTGGGCAAGGAAGACTCCCCCATCGTCAGGCCCTTCATCGCGGACACGGCACGGCGGCTCCGGTGCGTGAAGCGCGGGCGCTTCAAGCGGGAATGCATGAAGGACATAGAGCAGGCCATGGTCCGCACCGGCATGAAGCCAGGTTGAGCCAGGATCCTCGGCTTCACGGACAATCTCCAGGGTAGTACCCTTCGCATCCGACATGGCACGTACACGCACGAAGCAGTCGACCAGCGGGCTCACGGGCGGGATGGACACCTACGTGAGGTCCCTGACGCTCCTGCGCGACGACGTGCCGGACCTCTCGAAGTACCCCTTCAGCATCCCGGCCCTCCGCGAGCTGGAGACGCTCGACTTCCACCCTCAGGTCACCTTCTTCGTCGGTGAGAACGGCAGCGGCAAGTCCACCCTAGTGGAAGGCATCGCCGTGGCCGCCGGCTTCAACGCGGAAGGCGGCAGCCGCAACTTCAACTTCGCCACGCGGCGTTCCGAGTCCAGCCTCCACGAGTACCTGCGCCTCGCCCGGGGAACCCGCAGGCCCAAGACGGGCTACTTCCTCCGCGCCGAGAGCTTCTTCAACGTCGCGACAGAAACAGAGAACAACTCCGACGCCCTGGCCGCCTTCGGCTCCGTCAGCCCCCACGAGATGTCTCACGGCGAGGCCTTCCTGACGCTGGTGCGCGAGCGCTTCTCCGCCAACGGCCTCTACGTCCTCGACGAGCCCGAGGCCGCCCTCTCCCCCCAGCGCCAGCTCAGCCTGCTCCGCGCGATGCACGAGCTCACGCGCGAGGGCTGCCAGTTCATCATCTCCACGCACTCACCGCTGCTGCTCGCCTATCCGGACGCGCGCATCTACCACCTGTCGGAAGCCGGCATCGCCCCGGTGGCCTACGAGGACACCGAGCACTACTCCCTCACGCGCGACTTCCTGCTCAACCGCGAGGCGTACCTCCACCGGCTCTTCAAGGACTGACCTGCCCGCCGAGACTCACGGGTACCGGTCCACCACCTGGATGACGCCCGTGTTGTCCTGCACCACGGAGAAGCCCTTCATCGGGCTGGGATAGGCAATCAGCCCCTCGCCGTCCTTGTCCCAGCGCGAGTCCAGGAGGATGCCGCAGAAGGGCACCGACATCGCCCCGCTCTCCGGCAGGAAGATGCGGTCATACCTCCCGAACACGCGGTGCTTCGTCACGTACAACCGCCCGCCGATGCGCGCCCCGGGCAGCGTCTTCTCTCCCTCCTCGCGCGGCAGGGCAATCACGAAGCTGTAGTTGTACCGGGCCGGCCCTGGGTGGTCCTGGATGGCGTCCACGATGACGGGGACCTTGTCCCCCGGCTTCAGCCCCAGCCGCTCCATCTGCAGGAGCGCCCCCCGGGGACAGTCACCCTCCGGCGGCATCCACTTCGGGCGCTCCGGCTTCGCGTCCTTCGCCTGCGTGTGCCGGCAGCCCCCCGCGAGGCCCAGCACCATCAGAGCCGCCATCCACCCCGCCCAGCGCATGCGCACCCTCGCCTCCTCAGAACGTGCCGATGCTGAAGTGGAACTGCGTGGTCGCCTCGTTCACCGCCTCGTCCGGGTCCAGGTTGAAGCCCACGTCGAAGGCCAGCGGGCCCACCGGCGTCACGTACCGCAGGCCCGCGCCCGCCGCGTACCGCAGCCGGCCCGGGTCGAACTGCGTCCTGTCCAGCCACAGGTTGCCCGCCTCGAAGAACAGGCCCAAGTCCAACGACGTCAGCGCCGGCAGCCGCAGCTCCGCCTTGCCCAGCGTGAAGAGCTCACCGCCCTGGCTCGCCGGCACCTGCCCCGCCAGCACTGCCTTCAGCTCCGCCGAGCACCCCGACGGCGTAATCAGCGCCCGGCAGTCCTGCAGCCGCTGCCGCACCACCCCACGCACGTCCTCCGGCAGCACGCCGTCCTCGCGAAAGCCCCGCAGGCTCGACGAGCCGCCCAGGTAGAACAGCTTCGAGCCGATGGCCTGCGCCTCCGGCTCCAGCGGGATGATGGTGCCCGCGCGCGCTGACAGCGCCACGCTCGCCCGCCTTCCCAGGGGGATGTAGCCGCTCAGGTTGCTCGACAGCTTCACGCCGTCAATCGGGTACTCCGTCACGCGGTTGCCCGCCACGTCCGTGGGCCTCACGCTCAACCCGCGGGTGAACTCCGCGCTGGAGACGAACACCACCCCGCGCCGCGGATTCGCCGGGTCGTCCCGGAAGTCCAGCGTGGCCGACGGCCGCAGCGAGTGCAGCGTGAAGTCTCCGAAGGGATAGCGCAGCCGCTCCTGGTCCGCCCGGTTCAGCAGCTCCAGCACGCCCGCGCGCGAGCGCAGCCGGTTGTTCTCCACCTCGTACGACAGGGACAGGTTGAGCCACGAGGCCGCCGCCCAGTTCAGGGCCGCCGCCGCCGCGAAGCGCGTGGACACGTACGAGGGCCGGTGCACGCGCTCGCCAATCAAATCCAACCGCGCGCCCACCTCCAGCGGCAGCAGGAAGAACAGCCGCGGCTGTGCCAGCGCCAGGTTGCCCCGGCCGCCCAGCCCGCTAAGCCCCTGCAGCTCCGCATCGCAGCCTGGCGCCACCCCACCGTCCGGCGTGCGCTGGTCGCAGGCAACGCGCCGGTCCTCCGACAGCGCCTCGGCGCTCCAGCCCGCGTAGTTCACCTTCCCGCGCGCCAGCAGGCTCAGCCCCAGCCCGTCCAGGTTGCGGTAGGCCGCGTCCACGGAGATTCGCGGACCGTCCACCAGGAAGTAGCCACCGGACACCTCGCCATCCAGCCGGGGCCGCTCCTGCACCGACACCAGGACGTCCTTCGTCTCCTCGCGCCGCGTGGGGTCCGCCAGCGCCACGTCCACCTGACGGAACACGCCCAGCCGCGCCAGCCGCCGCTGGCCCTCCGTCAGCTCCTCCAGCGCGACGGGCTTGCCCTCCTCCAGGTTCAGGTTGCCCAGCACCAGGTCCAGGTCCGTCCGCGTCAGCCCCTGCACCAGTATCTTCCCCACCCGCACCTGGGGCCCCGGGTCCGCGCGGAACACCACCGTCGCAGCCTGCCCGTCCTCGCCGACGCCCGTCTCCGTGGTGGCGCGCGAGAAGAGGTAGCCCCACTGCGCCAGCGAGTACTCCAGCGCCTGCCGTGCCTCCTCCACCTTGTCGAAGCTCAGCGGGTCACCGCGGCGCACCTTCGCGTTCGCCGCGAGGAGCGGCACCTCCTTCGGCACACCCTCGAAGCGCACGTCCACCACGCGCGCCTGCGGCCCTTCCTCCACGTCGAAGTCCGCCACCGCCGTGCGGCCCGTCACGTCCACCGTCAGCCCGCGGAACGTCACCACCGCGGAGAGGAAGCCCTCCTCGCGGTACGCCTCGTTCATCGCGTCCATGGCCTCCAGCCACGCGTCCTCCACGTACACCGTGGACGGGTCCGGCGGAGGCTCCAGCTCGCCCACCTCCGGGCCATGGCGGCCCTCCACGTCCAGCGGGTCGTCCAGCAGGCGCAGGTCCAGGTCCTGCCGAGGCTCGCCCGCGCGCACCCTGTCCACCAGCAGCGTGCGCAGCCGCTCCGAGCCCAGGCCCGCGTTGCCGTGGAAGCGCACCTCGGTGACCTTGAGGGACTGGCCCTCCTCGACGTCGAAGACCAGCGCGGCCCGCTCCCCATCCGGACGCACCACGTCCCGGGGCCGCACGCGCACGTCATGGAAGCCCCGGTAGCGGTAGAAGGACTCGACCCGCCGCGCCAGCCGGCCCGCCACCACCTCGTCCAGCGACTCCGCCGTGTCGTGTGCCAGCACCCGCTCCAGCAGCGCCGGAGGGAAGCGGTGGTTGCCGTGGAAGCGGACCTCGTACCGCGGCCCCGCTGCCAGCGGCACCGCCACCGAGGCCGCGCTGCCCTCCACCAGCACCGCGGGCGTGCCCACCTGCGCGCGCCAGTGCCCCGCCTCGCGCAGCAGCGTGCGCAGCCCATCCAGCCCCGTGTCCAGGCGCGCCCGGTCGAACACCTCGCCCGGCCGCAGCTCCAGCACCTCCAGCAGCCGGGGCAGCGGCAGGCCCGGACTGCCGGAGAACGTCACCATCTTCACCCGCGTGGGCACGCCCTCGTCCACGATGAGCGTCACCGCCACGCCGTCCGTCACCGGCTCCTGCCGCGCCGTCACCTTCGCGGAGTCGTAGCCCTTGCGCTGGTACGCCTGGAGGACGGCGGACACCGCGCCCTCCAGCTCCTCCGCGTCCAGCGGCCCGCCCTCCAGCAGGCCGCTCGCGTCGATGAGCTCGCCCTCGGACAGCACCGCGTTGCCCTCGAAGCGCAGCCGCGCCAGCCGTGCCACCGGCGTCAGCTGGAACACCAGCCGGACTCCGCCGGGGACGTCCACCGCACGCGCCACCACGTCCGTGAAGCGGCCCGTGGCCCACAGCTGCTCCAGCGAGCGCCGCACGGCGCCCGGCGACAGCGTCTGCCCCTTGCGCACCGCCACCAGCCCGCTGAGGCCCTGCGCGTCCGCGCCGCCCGGCAGGTGCAGCTCCACCGCGACGACGGTGGGCGAGGACTCGCCGCCCTCGCCGGACTGCGCCACCGCCGCGCGTGCGCAGAGCACGCACAGCAGCAGCACCCACGCCATGGCGGCGCGGGCTACTCGACCTCCCAGCTGAGCTTCAGCTCGAGCCCGAGGTTGCCGAACGAGGCTTCGCTGTTCTCGTTGTCCCACTGGGCCTGAGCAGAGAGTCGGTCGTCGAAGCGGTACTCGGCGCGCGCCCGCGTGCCGCGTCCGCTCACCGGTTGTGTCATTCCGATTTTAAGCTGCTCGCTCAGGAACTTCGACTCCAGTTGTGCGGTGGGCTCCGCTTGCCGGGTGGCGTCGTTGTAGGTGGTGGCAATCTGCAGGGACAAGTCCCTCAGCACCGGGTTGCTGGGCAGGAAGCGCTGGAGCTGCCGGTCCAGGCCCGACACGTTGAAGAGGGCCTCGGCCGCCAGGCCGGCGCTCGCCGTGGCCGCCGTGTCCCGGTCCGACGAGGTGAAGCCCAGGGTGAGCAGGGAGACGATGTCCCCCTCTACCAGCGCCGGCTCCGAGGAGAGGAGGATCTGCGGGTCCGCCGGCTTGCCGAAGGCGTGCAGCTTCACCACGTACTCGCGCACCTGCGTCTGGGCCTGCACCTCGAAGACGGGGTCGATGCTGGTGGGGTCCTGGAACTCGAGCTGCCCCTGGCTGATGGTGAAGGGGTTGTTGCGGAAGAACGCCTGGCTGCCCTCGGCCAGCTCCATCCGCCCCAGCAGGCCCGGCCGCAGGTCCGTCCCCGTCAGCCGCAGGTCGCCCAGCAGGCGGGCCTTGGCCAGGTTGTTGTCCACCCGCACGTCGCCCAGGTGCACATTCACGTCCCAGATGACCCACGGCTTCTGCGGCTCCCCCGAAGCGGAGGTGGAGGACGACGCCACCACGTGGCTGCGCTTCTGGAGCGACTTGAGCAGCGACTCCACGTCCAGCGCCTTCTGGTAGCGCAGCTTGACGATGTCCAGCCCGCCCGTGACGGTGAAGCCCTGCGGCGGGCCAATCACCTGGAGCAGTCCGGAGAAGGTGGCCGGCAGGTCCTCCGTGAGGCGGTAGGGCACCTCGTCCAGCTGCACCGTGAGGCCCAGCCGCTGGGGCAGGAAGCGCTCCAGCCGCACGTCACCGCGCGCGGACACCCGGCCCTCGTTGAGCTGGGCCTGGAGATGCTCCAGCAGCACGCGCTGGCCCGTCATCTCCAGGCGCGCGGACAGGTTGCGCACGTTGACGGGCCAGTCCCGCAGCGCCAGCCGCAAGTCGAGCAGCTCGACGATGCCCACCACCGACGGCGACTCCAGCGTGCCGGTGGCCTCCGCGTCCACGGTGACGCGGCCGGTGGCGCGCTCCACCATGGAGGGGAGCATCGACTCCAGCAGGCGCACGTCGCCGCCGCCCCGCAGGGTGACGGCCATGCCGCGCGGGCTCATCCACCCGCCCAGCGACAGGTCCACGTGCTGGCCCGTGAAGCGGAAGGGCTGCACGTCCAGCCGCCCGCCCGCATAGGCCAGGACGATGGGGCCCGCGTTCTCCCCGCGCAGGTCGTCGCGCGACAGCACCAGCCGGTCCACCGTGGCACTCACCTGCGAGCCGGCGGGCGCCAGCAACAGCCCCTTCGCGCTCACCGTGCCGGCGAGCTGCCCGGAGACGCCGGCCCACACCGGCCCCGACGGCAGCAGCGGCCGGATTTCCGGCAACGACAGCGAGCCCTCCGCCTCGTAGGGCCAGTCATCCTGGACGGTGATGCGCACCCGGCCATTGGCGTCCTGGAAGGGCTGGCCCTTCACCTCGAAGTTCCGGCCCACCAGCTGCCCGGTGAGGCTCATGGCGCCCAGGTTGCGGTCGGCGAAGCTGACGCTCGGGGCCTTCAGCGTGGCGTCCACCACCGGCACGTCGGCGGTGCCGGACACCGTGCCGTCCATCACCATCGTCCCCTGGATGCCCATGGGCGTCGCCAGCTCCGGCCCCACCACCTCCGCCAGCGACAGGGCGGCCCCGCCGAAGCGGTAGTCCAGCCCGCCGGCGAAGAAGAACGTCCCATCCGCCCACGTGCGCCCCAGCGGCCCCTTCAGCTCGGTGCGCTCCAGCACCATCGCCTTGCCGTCCACGAAGCGCAGCCGCAGGCTGCCATCCCCCAGGCGGCGGCCGTAGTAGGCGGTGTCCTTCACGTCGAAGGCCACCAGCCCCTCGAGCTTCTCCACCGGGCTGTCCACCTCCACCCGCCCCGTGGCCGTGCCGCTCACCGTCCCCTGCAGCACCCCCAGCGAGGGGCTGAGGCCGGCCACCACGTCCACCAGGTCCTCGGTACGCCCCTGCGGGACATTCACCTCCAGCCGCAGGCCCAGCAGCCGCCCGAACTCCACGCCCGCCTTGCCGTAGTACTGCGTGCGCCCCTTCTGGCCGGTGAAGGAGGGGAAGCCCAGCACCCCGTCCGAGTACGCCAGCTTCCCCTGCAGCACCCCCAGCGAGAGGTTCCAGAAGACGAAGTCGCGCATGGACAGGCCCGCTTCAATCTTGACCTCCGACGCGGGGCCCGAAATCGCGTACGTGGCGCTCCCCCGCCCCGCCCACTGCAGGCCGGCGATGTGGCCGAAGTCCGCCAGGTCCAGGTCGCCGTGGCCGTGGATGTCCAGCCCCAGCCCGTCGCCGATGAGCAGGCCCACGTCCCCATGCACGCGCGTGCGGCCGGACTCCGCGGTGATCTGGTTGAAGGACACGCGGTCCGCCTGCAGCTTCACCTGCGCCTGGGCGCGGCCCTTGTCGAACTCCAGGATGGTGAGCCCGTCCGCCTCCGGCGCGTCGTAGGCGCGCGTGGCCAGCACGAAGGGCCCGGTGCGCAGGTCCAGCGGCCCCGCCAGCGAGAAGCGCGGCAGCAGGTTGCCGGACAGCTTCGCGTCCAGCGTGGCCGGGAAGTCCACCCACGAGCCCTTCACGCCGGCCCGGTCCAGGATGCGCCCCAGCGACGCCTCCTCCGTGGACAGCGTCACCTCCAGCGGGAAGTTGGGCGTCAGCCCCAGCCGGGCCTCGGCGCGCACCTTCCCCGCGCCCACCGGCACCACCACGTCCTCCACGCGGACCTCGTCTCCCGAGTACGACAGGCGCGCGGTGAGGTTGGTGGGGCCGAACCTGTCGTAGCCCAGCCCGCTGCCGGACAGCTCCAGAGAAATCGCGGGAGAGGCTGGCTTGCCGGCGATGGACACGCGCGTCCAGAGGTGGCCGGTGGCGGGCTTCGGCACCAGCTTCGCCTGGGACAGCGTGCGCAGCGGCAGGAACACCTGCGCGTCCAGCGCCAGGTGCGGGTCGCACAGGGACTCCACGCGGCCGGACACGGTGGTGGTGATGTCGTCCAGCGACACCTCCGCGCGCTCCAGCTCCAGCAGCGCCTCGTCCGGGTCCACCGCGCCCGCCACCGCCAGCTGTGCCAGCGCCAGCTCCTGGCCGTCCGGCCCCAGCCGCACCAGCCCGCGGCGCGCCTCCACGTCCAGCTCGATGACGCCCCAGCGCTCCACCCAGCGCACGTCCAGCTCGCCCACCTCCACGCGGCGGCCCTCCGGCAGCGCCAGCCGCAGCTCCGCGCCGGTGATGTCCAGCCGCGCCACCCGCAGCCGCTCCAGCGGGTCCAGGAAGCAGCCCGCGGGCTTCTTGCCGGGCTCGGGCGGAGACGGCTTCGACAAGTCCAGCGTCACGCGCGGCCGAGAGGCCCGCACCAGCGCCAGCGTCAGCCGGCCGGTGAGCGGCCGCAGGAAGCCGAGCTGCACCTCCGCCGTGTCCGCCGCCACCAGCGGCGTGTCCGTGCCCGGCAGGAAGAGCGAGAAGCCGTGCACCAGCACGCGCGAGCCGAGCGGGTCCAGCTCACAGCGGCCGATGCCCACGTCCAGCCCGAGCACGTCCGGCAGGTTGCGCCGCGCCAGCGTGCAGGCCACCTCCCACGAGGCCTCCATGCGCAACAGCATGACGCTCCCCGACAGGACGAGGAGCACCAGCAGGAGCGCCGTGCGCGGACCGTTGCGGCTCGGGGAGGCCAAAGCCGCTACAGCTTACCCAGCCCTTCGAGGTAGCGGTCGATCTCCGCCAGATCCACCTTGCTATTGGACGTCCGGGGGAGGGCCGTGACGGAGGCGCCTGCCCGCTCGCCTGCTTCCTGGGCGGGCGTGTTGATGCCCTGCAGGCCCAGGTTCTTCCCGATGCGGTGCACCAGCTCGGCCGAGACAGTCTCCTGGCGCGCCAGGAAGGCCTCGAAGAGGGCATTGTCGCACAGCGTGTTGATGACGCGCGGCGAGCCGGACGAGTGCTGGTGCACCGCCAGCAGCGCGTCGGGCGAGAACGGCATGCGCGGGCAGCCCGCGAGCCGGAGGCGGTGCTTCACATACGCCTCGGTGGACTCGGCGGTGAAGGGCTCCAGCTTGTAGCGCATGGCCACCCGCTGCGCGAGCGGCGGGTCCAGCTTGAGGTTCTTCTCGATTTCCGGCAGCCCGAAGAAGACGAAGGAGATGAGCTTGCGCTCCGGCACTTCCAGGTTGAGCAGCCCCCGGAACTCCTCCATCAGCTCGCGCGTCTCCAGCATCTGCGCCTCGTCGATGAGGACGACGGCCTTCTTGCCGGACTCGTAGATCTGCAGCAGGCGCTGGTACAGCTGCGACAGCAGCGCCAGCTTCTCCTGTGCCGGGTTCTCCACGCCCAGCTGCAGGGCGATGCGCCGCAAGAGCCAGTTGGCGGTGATGCCGGAGTGGATGATGACCAGCAGCGCGGCCTCGTACTCGGACTCGGGCAGCGAGTCGAGCATGCGGCGCGCCAGCGTCGTCTTGCCCGCGCCGATGTCGCCGATGAGGATGGACAGGCCCTTCATGTAGCTCACGGCGTGCATCAGCCGGGTGAGCGCCTGCGAGTGCTGCGCGGAGTTGTAATAGAAGCGGCTCACCGGAGCGTTGGAGAAGGGCTCCTGGGTCAGCTCGAAGAAGTCGAGGTAGGTCGTCATGGGCTCGCCGAACCTCGGGGTGGACTACAGGTAGCCGACCTTGCGCGCCTTGGACGCGCCGGCCGCCGGCATCGGAGTGGGCGCCACGGCCGCCGCGGGTGCGGCCCCGCCGCCGGCCCGGGCCCCGTTGCCTGCATGGGACGGAAGCGGGTCTTCCTCCGGCTCGGTGGAGGCGGCCAGGCGCGACACCTGTCCCCCCACGTCGCGGTACTTCCCGTCCAGCGCGGCCACGCGCTGGTAGTGGTAGAGCGCCTTGCCCGGCTCTCCCGCCGCCTCGTACGCCGTCGCCAGCTCGAAGCCGAGCGCCTTGGCCGGCTCGCCCGCGACGTATGCGTTGGTGAGCCCCTCGCGGAAGACCTCGACGGCCGCCAGCGCATCACCGCGCAGCAGCTGCAGCATGCCCATCATGGTGATGCAGTCGAGCTCGCGCTTGGTGCCCACGCAGCCCTGGCGGGCCACGTCGAACTCGTGGAGCGCGTCGTCCAGCAGGCCCATTTCCTTGTAGGCGATGCCCAGGTCGTAGTGCGTGTCCACGTCCTCCGGCTTCACCACCTTGGCCAGGCCCTTCTTGAACTCGGAGAAGACCTCCTCCACCGAGTACTGGAAGTCCTCCTCGGCCGGCGGCGCCGATGCGGAGTCGTCGCCCAGGTTGTCGATTTCCCCGGCCAGCTCCGCCGCCAGGTCGAACGCGTCGCGCTCGCCCGTGGGCTCCTGCTCCGCCTCCAGCACGGGCTGCACGGCCGGCACGTACAGCGGCTCCGCGGGCGCCTCCGCCTGCTCCGCGCCACCGCCGGCCTCGAGCGCCTCCAGCCGCGCCATCAGCTCCCCGGCGCGCACGTGGCCCGGGAAGGCAATCATCACCGTCTCGAGAATCTCCCGCGCCTCTTCCAGCAGCCCCTGGTCGAGGAAGAAGGACGCCTCGTCGCACTCCTCCGCCGCCGGCTCCTCGCCGGGCTCGTCGCTGGGCTCCACATCGGACACGGCCTCGGCCTCGGCGTAGGGCGCCTCATCGGCGTCCTCCACCTGGGACACTTCCGGCTCGGGCTCCTCGTAGACGGGCTCGTCGTCCAGGGGCGCGACGACGGCGTGCGACGCGGTGGGCTCCTCCTGCTCCTCGTCGCCCAGCGCGGTGAACTCGGCCTCGTCCTGCTCCAGCATGGACGCGTCCAGCGGAGCGATGCCCACGCGCGTGGGCACGTCTTCCAGCTCCAGCTCGGCCTCTTCCTGGAGCGCGGGAAGCTGCCGGGTGTCCGGCGCGGCCTCCTGCAGCAGCGCCCGCGTGGGCGCGCGAATCATGGTGGGCGGCGGGTCGTCGTCGTCGCCGAGCGCCAGCGCATCCATGGACGTGGCCGTGGCCTCGCCCGAAAGCGTCTCGTCCTCCAGCGACCACGCCGACGTGGCCTCGTCGTCGTCGTCGGACGACACGAGCGGCTCGTCCTCCACCTGCTCCAGGCCGGGCTCGTCCGCGAGCACCAGCCCTTCGTCCTCGGCCACCAGCGTCTCGTCCGCCGCCTCCGCCGCCAGGTCTTCCGGCGAGGGCGACTCGTAGACGATGCTCTCACCGGAGAGCGGCTCGCCGACGAGCGACTCCTCGCTGACGACGGTGGAGTCGTCCCCGTCCTCCTCGATGACCTCGTCCGAGTCCCCCGAGGGCAGCGTGGTCAACGCCAGCTCGTCCCCCGGCGGGTGCAGCAGCGCGTCTTCCGGGGGAGGCGCGACGAGAATCTCGTCGTCGCTGGAGTCCACCAGGATGGCGTCCTCGCCCACCGACTCCACCACGGCCGCCGTGGGCGCCACCGCCACCGGGCCGTCCGTGCGCAGCACCGACAGGAACGCGGGCACCTCCGGGTGCGCCGGGTTCTCCTGGAGGATGGTGGCCAGGTACGGCTGCGCGCGCACCGAGTCCGCCGCCCGCGTGCACAGCCGCAGCACGTTCAGCAGCTGCTCGGACGCCTGGGCCGCGTTCCCGGACGCGACGTAGATTTGATACGCCTTCTCGTGCGCATCCAGGTTCTCCGGGTCCACGGAGAAGACCTTGCGCAGGTGCTCCAGCGCCTTGTCGTGGAGCCCGTACTTCACGTAGACGTCCGTCTCCGTGAGCAGCTTCGAGAGCTGCTCGCGGCCCATGCCGCCCTGGGGCTGGGGCGGAGGCGGCTGCACCGGCGCGGGCGCCTGAGCGGGCTGCGGGGCCGCGGCGCGGGGCTGGGGCGCCTGAGCGGGCTGCGGCGCGGCCTGGGCCGGCATGGGCGCCGGAGCCGCGACGGGCGCACGGCGCGCCATCAGGTCCGGGTCCTGCGGGTCCAGCACTTCAATCTGCGTCCAGACGGCCTCGGACTCGGTGACGCGGCCGCGCTCCTGGTGGATCTTCGCCAGCTCCTTGTAGACGGACACCGTCTTGGAGGTCTGCCCCAGCCCCTGGAACGCCTGGGCCAGCAGCGTGAGCGTCTCCACGTCCCGGCCGTCCGCCTTGAAGCACACCTGCAGCTTCGCCAGCGCGCGCTTCTGGTCGCCGCGCTGCAGGTAGGAGGTGGCCAGCTCCTTGGCCAGCGGCAGGTTCTCCGGCTCCAGCGAGGACAGGCGCTCGGCGACGCGCAGCCAGTCGTCCGCGCGGGCGTTGCGCTTGAGGTACTCGGCGGCGCGCTTGAACTCCTGCGCGGCCTCGCGCGTCATGTTCTCCCGCGCGTACAGCTCCGCCAGCTTGATCTTCGACGCCACGTTCTCCGGGTCGAGATCCACCATCTTCTTCAAGGTATCGAGCGACGCCTTGGTGTCGCCGGCCTTGTCGTAGTGGTTGGCGACAATCTGGAAGTACGCCATCGCCTCGGACATCAGCCCGAGCTGCTGGTGGAGCTCCGCCAGCTTGAGGTTCACCTCCAGCAGGTTCGGGTTGAGCTTGAGGACCTGCTTGTAGAGGGCGACGGCCTTCAGGAAGAAGCCGTCCGAGGAGTAGCTCTCCGCGACCTTGGTGAAGAAGTGCGCCGCCTGGGCGTTGTCGTTCTTCTTCTGGTACAGCTCCCCCATCTTCTGGAGCACCCGGATGTCCTTCGGGTCGACCTCCAGGACCTTCTGGTACTCCTTGATGGCCTTGTCGTAGGCGCCCTTCGCGACGAGCTTCGCGGCACCTTCGATGATCTTGTTCTTGTCCATCGAGCGGTGGGCTTCCGGCAGGCAGAAATCCCTTGAACTTCGCGGGTTTCTATCCTCTGCAAGGGGGAACTTGGAGGCTAACGGAATCCTCCGACGCGGGTCAAGAAACAGCCCGGCTCCCCCCGGGGCCAGATCACCTGCTCGCGTGGCCGCCCGACAGGCGGGAGGCCCACGGTAGGTGGACGTGCGCTAAGGCGTCTCTTCGACGGCCTTCTTCAAGCGGCGGGTGCCCGTCTCGCTCGCCAGCAGGCGCTCCACGAAGCGGGTGTCGTACTGGCCTTCCTGGAAGGACTCCTCCGCCAGTGCGGCCCGGTGGAACGGGATGTTGGTGCGGATGCCCTCCACCACGTACTCGCCCAGGGCGCGCTGCATGCGGCGGATGGCCGTGGCCCGGTCCTCCGCATGGACGATGAGCTTGGCCAGCAGGCTGTCGTAGTACGGCAGCACCGTGTAGTTCTCGTAGGCCGCCGAGTCCACCCGCACGCCGTAGCCGCCCGGCACGCTGTAGCCGGTAATCTTCCCCGGCCAGGGGGCGAACGTAATCGGGTCCTCGGCATTCACGCGGCATTCAATGGCGTGGCCGCGAATCTGGATGTCCTCCTGCTTGAAGCGCAGGGGGTGGCCGTAGGCCATGCGGATCTGCTCGCGCACCAGGTCGATGCCCGTGACGAGCTCCGTCACCGGGTGCTCCACCTGGATGCGCGTGTTCATCTCCATGAAGTAGAACTCGCCGCGCTCGTCCAGGAGGTACTCGATGGTGCCCACGTTGTTGTAGGCGAGCTTCCTCATGGCCTGCACGGACACCTCGCCCATGCGCTGGCGCAGCTCCGGCGTGAGCGCGGGGGACGGGCTCTCTTCAATGAGCTTCTGGTGCCGGCGCTGCACCGAGCACTCGCGCTCGTTGAGGTGGATGATGTTGCCGTGCTCGTCCGCCACAATCTGGATTTCGATGTGGCGCGGCTTCTCCACGTACCGCTCGATGTAGAGGTCTCCGTTGGCGAACGACGCCACGGCCTCCGCCTGCGCGGTGGAGAACGCCTGGGCCAGCGCGCCCGGCTCGCGGACGATCTTCATGCCCTTGCCGCCACCCCCCGCGGCTGCCTTGAGGATGACCGGGAAGCCAATCTCCCGGGCGTAGACCTCGGCCTCGCGCGGGTCCTTCACCGTGCCCGGGCTGCCGGGCAAGAGCGGCAGGCCCGCCTCACGCGCCGCCGCGCGGGCGCGCACCTTGTTGCCCATCAGCCGCAGCATCTCCGGCCGCGGGCCGATGAAGCGAATCTTGCAGTTCTCGCACACCTCCGCGAACTCGGCGTTCTCCGACAGGAAGCCGTAGCCGGGGTGGATGGCGTCCGCGCGGGTGATTTCGGCCGCGGACAGGAGCTGCGGGATGTTGAGGTAGCTCTCCTTGGACGAAGGCGGGCCGATGCAGACCGCCTCGTCCGCGAAGCGCACGTGGAGCGCGTTGGCGTCCGCCGTGGAGTGCACCGCCACGGTGGCGATGCCCAGCTCGCGGCAGGCGCGGATGACCCGCAGGGCAATCTCCCCGCGGTTGGCGATCAGCACCTTCTTGAACACGGGGGGTTCTCCGTCAGGGGCCTTGAAGGACGACGCGCCGCCCGCGGGGGCAGGCGGCGCGGGCAGTCCGTCAGGCCGGCTCGATGCGGAACAGCGCCTGGCCGAACTCCACCGGGCGGCCATTCTCCACGAGGATCTCCGCCACGCGGCCGGACACCTCGGACTCGATTTCGTTCATCAGCTTCATCGCTTCGATGATGCAGAGCACCTGGCCCTTCTTCACCACCGAGCCCACGTCGACGAAGGCAGGCTGGTCCGGCGCGGGGGTCCGGTAGAAGGTGCCCACGAAGGGGCTGGTGACCTGGTGGCCGGGCTTCTCCGCCGCGGGCGCGGGAGCCGCCGGCGCCGCGGCGGGAGCCGGAGCGGCCGCGGCGGCCCGGGGGGCCGGCGGGGTGGAGTACTCGACGCCCGGGCCCGTGGACACCGGGGCCGGCGCCGCGTGGTGGACGATGGTCGTCTCCGGGCCGTGGCCGCGGCGGATGAAGAGCTTCTCCTCACCGCGCTTCCACACCAGCCTCGTCACGTCCGAGGCCTCGAGGATCTCCACAATCTGCCGCAGGGCATCCACGTCCAGCGACGTGTTGCTCGCGTCGCGCCCGCCACCGGCGGCTGCCGGTGGATTCGCGGGCCCTGCCGCCCGGGTCGACTTGCGCTTCGTTGCCATTCTCGCGTCCCCTCCGTCCGGAGTCGCCGGAGCTAGCCCGCCGTGGCCACGCGCGTCAGGTACTTGCCGTCACGCGTGTCGATCTTGAGCACGTCGCCCTCGTTGATGAAGAGCGGGACGTTGACGGTGTAGCCCGTCTCCAGCTTGGCGGGCTTGAGCGCGCCGGACACGGTGTCGCCACGCACGCCCGGGTCGCACTCGGTGACCTTCAGGTCGACCGAGTTGGGCATGTTCACGGCAATGGCCTTGCCGTTCCAGAAGACCACCGAGACGGTGATGTTCTCCTTCAGGAAGTTCTTCGCCTCTCCGAGCACCTTCTCACCGAGGAAGGTCTGCTCGTAGTTGCGGGTGTCCATGAAGTAGAAGTCTTCGCCCTGGACATACAGGAACTGCATGTCCTTCTCCTCGATGTCCGGCACGCCCACCTTGTCGCCGGACTTGAGGGTGGGCTCCAGGACGCGCCCGCTCAGGAGGCTGCGAATCTTCGTGCGCACGAAGGCGGAGCCCTTGCCGGGCTTCACGTGCTGGAAATATTCGATGATGAACGGCTCACCATCGATTTCGATCTTGAGACCGTTGCGGAACTCGGACGTATCGACGAACCCGGCCATGGGAACCGACTCCTTCACACTCGAAGCTTCGAAAGCTTGAAAAGTCGGGGGTGTGTAGCCCATGCCCCCCTTCCATGGGAAGGGGAAAGGCGCGGCGCCGTGCGTCGGCTGGATGACTGCCGTACAGGGCGCGCGGCTACAGCTCGGCGCGCACCTTGGGGGCCGTCACGCGCAGCACATAGCGGCCCTTGCCGAAGTTGCCGTCCGCGCGCAGGGCGAGCACCAGGAAGTACTCCGGCGACACCAGCCGCATCAGGGTCAGCACCTTCTCGCTGTTGACGCTGACCTCGCTCACCGAGCCCGTCTTGAGGACCTCCGCGGCGTGACGG
The DNA here is from genome assembly GCF_024198175.1 of Pyxidicoccus xibeiensis. Classification (NCBI taxonomy): domain Bacteria; kingdom Pseudomonadati; phylum Myxococcota; class Myxococcia; order Myxococcales; family Myxococcaceae; genus Pyxidicoccus; species Pyxidicoccus xibeiensis. Next base: position 25,582 of record NZ_JAJVKV010000017.1, on the reverse strand, counting down.
AGCTGGGTGAGGAGGTTGGCGTATTCCACCCAGGCGCCACCCAGGTCCAGCTCGGCGGCCTCGTCGCGCTGGAAGGTGTCCACCGAGATGCCGTCGAAGCCCATCACGCTGCAGGCGAGGGCTCCGTCCACCTGGTTGACCACCGACTCGAGGTGCGTGCGGAAGGACATAGGTCTGCGTTCCTAGGTGGCGGACGGCGCCCGGTCAAGCGTGACGGCTCAGGGAGCCGGAGGGTCTTCGCACGCGGGGTAGCTGCCGTTCAGCCCGCGCTGGTCGCAGGAATCGGTCCGTGGCTCGAACACCTGGCCCGGGCACAGTGCCGCCTGCACGTCCAGGTAGGGCACGTTCGTCACGGTGATGGGATAGGTGATTTCGTTGGACTCCACCTCGTCGCCCGACGCGCGCTTCCCGCGCAGGTGCATGGTGACCAGGACCTCGATACCGCCCGCACCCGCCCGGTCATCCAGGAAGTCGACCGCCTCGGCCGTGAGCAGGTTGAGCAGCAGCTGTCCGTCTTGTTCAATCGTTCCGTGGAGGGGGACGGGGCCGCGGGGCTGGGGGAAGTTCTCGAACTCCGGATTGGTCCTGTAACTCAGCACCAGGTCGGTGATGTAGATGGTGTTGAGGTCCGGGTCCCCCAGCACCGGCTCTTCGCTGACCTCGATGGCCGTGGTGATCACGTTCGAGGTGACGCCGAAGACCAGGGGATATCCCCCGACGAAGCCCAGGTTGACGGAGCCACGCAACTGCGAGACCTCGGCGGTATTGGGGAAGCTGCAGTCGTCGTTCTGCGGCGCCCCGCCTTTCAGCTGGAGGATGGGGGTGCTTTCGACGCAGGCCGTGGTCAGTCCGAGCATCATGAGGGCCGGGATGACGAAGTGATTCATCTTCATAAGGCGAACACTTTCCTGGAAGGGCCGCGCGAGGGACTACAGGCTCTGCGCGATGGTCTGCCGGTTGAGGATGCGGGGCGTGATGAAGATGAGCAGCTCCTGCCGGTCATCGCGCTCCGTTTGGTTCTTGAAGAGCAGGCCCAGCACCGGAATGCTCGACAAGAACGGCACTCGCGCAGTGGAGGTGCTGCCGCGGCGCACGTAGATGCCGCCGATGACGGTGGTGTCTCCGTCCTTCACCAGCACCTGCGTGACGGCCTCCTTGCGCTGGATGGAGGGCTGCCCGTTGGCGCCCGTGCTGGCCGGATCCGGCTGGTTGTTGGAGGCGTTGATGGACATGAGGATGCTGCCGTCCTGGGTGATGTGCGGCGTCACCTCCAGCGACAGGCGGGCCTCGACGAAGGTGGTGTTCACACCCTGGGCGGACACCTGGCTGAACGGAATGGACACGCCCTGGCTGATGCGGGCGGTGTTGTTGTCCAGCGTGGTCACCTTGGGCGCGGAGATGGTCTTCACCGAGCCCTCGTTCTCCGCCGCGGACAGCCGCAGGTTGAGCTGCAGGGCCCCTCCCGCAGAGCCGAACACGAAGCCCAGGGCACCACCCGCGCCCTCACCCACGGAGGCCGGCAGGTTCACCGCGAAGTTCGGAATTTCCGGCATGCCATTGGCAACCCCGGCGACACCGCCGGTGACGCCGACGTCGTTGGGGAAGATGAGGCCGGTGGGATTGCCGGTGGCGGACGTCGCCCGAGCCTGGCCGCCCCACTGCACGCCGAGGGAACGGCTGAAGGTGGTGTTGGCCTCCACGATGCGGCTCTCGATGAGCACCTGCGGCGTCTGGGTGTCCAGGCTCCGCACCAGCGCCCGGGCCTTCTCCGTGTTGGAGCGCACATCCTTGACGATGAGGACGTTGGTGCGCGTATCCACCGTCACGGTGCCACGCTCGCTCAGCACGTCCTTCACCCGCGCCGACATGTCCGCGGCCACCGCGTAGTTGACCGGGATGAGGTTGACCAGCAGGTCCTCCTGCTGCTGGAGCGACTTCTTGCGCTCCTGGCGCAGCCGCGCCTCCTCTTCCAGCGTCTTCAGCGGGGCGATGCGGATGATGTTGCCGAACTCCTCCTTGCCCAGCTGCTTGGTGCGCAGGATGAGGTCCAGCGCCTGGTCCCAGGGCACGTTGCGCAGGCGGATGGTCACCCGGCCCGTCACGTCGTCCGCGAGCACCACGTTGCGCTTGGAGATCTCCGCGATGACGCGCAGCAGGTTCTGGATGTCGATGTCCTTGAACTCGAAGGAGACGCGCTTGCCGCGGTAGCGGGCCTGCTGCGGCGCGCCCTCGGCGGCGTAGGAGGGCGCCTCGGCGGTGAAGCCGGCGGTGCGCTGGGCCACGGCGACCTGGTCCGTCTTCACGCCCTGCACGTCCAGGCGCCAGGACAGCGTGCCCCCGTTCTGCGTCACCTTCTCCTCGATGGCGCCGTCGGCGGCCACCACCACGCGCACCTTGCGGCCCTCACCGGGCACGCTGAAGGCGCTGATCATCTTCACCGGCGTCTCCAGGGCGCTGGTGTCCAGGCTGCGCTCGAGCTTCTTCGGCAGGCGCGCATTGTCCAGCGTCAGCACCGCGCTGCGCGGGTCCGGCCGCTCCACCTTCCACCCGGCCGTGCCAGACAGCTTCAGCACCACGCGACCACCCGCCCCGCTCTCCTCGAAGGTCAGGTCCTTCACCTCCACGAGCGACGCCGTGACGGGCGCCGGCGACGCGGACGGCTCGGGCACCGGGCGCATGGGCGCGACCTCGGCGATGGAGGCCACGACCTCGGTGGGCTCCGGCTTCGGCGCCGCCTTGCGGGCCACCGCCCCGGCCAGCACCACCTCCAGGCCGCGAGCGGCCCGGTCCACGCGGTACGCCGGCATCTGCCCGCGCACGTCCAGCACCAGGCGCACCTTGTCCGCGTGGGCGCCCACGCGCACTTCCTTCAGCGCCCCGGAGCTCACGCGCGGCGCCCGGGCCGTCAGGCCCACGCCATACAGGTCCACCGCGAGCCGCGGCGGGTCCGCCAGCTCCAGCACCTCGTAGCGGGCGATGTCGCCGTCCGCGCGGATGCGCAGCGTGTCGTCGGCGAAGCTCAGGCCGGTGATGCGCTGGGCCGGGTGCGCCACCTCGCGCTCGTCGGCCTCGGCGGCGACCACGTTCTCCGGCAGGGCCTGCTTCGCGGCGGGCGCCTCGGTCTTCTCGACCGCACGGGGAGCCTCGGCCACCACCGCGGCCGGCTTCACCGTCACAGGCGCGGCGGGCTTCGCAGCCACGGCAGCTGCCTCGACCGGCTTCGCCACGGCGGGCGCCTGCGGCGTGGCGGCGGCCACCTCGGCCGGGGCCGGCTTCACGGCGGCGGGCTCGGCGCGCTTCGCCTCGGCCGGCGCGGCCGCGGGCTGCGCCCCACCATCCACGGAGATGACCACGCGGTTGCCGTCCGCGCGCACGTCGTACTGGGAGGCCTTGTCGAGCGCCAGCAGCACCCGGCCGACGCTGGCGCGCTCGTCCGAGAACTGCGAGGCCACCACGCCCGACACAGGGCCGGAGCCGTCATGGTGGCCCTTGATTCCCGTCGCATCCGCCGACGAGAGGTCCACCACGAGCCGCTCCGGGCTGCTCAGCCGGAACACGGTGAAGGTGGGTGGACGGGTCCCCGTCACCACCACCTGCGCACCCGAGCCCGTGCGGGACACATCCAGGTCCCGCAACGTATTCAGTTCGGCGCCCTGCACCCTGGCGCCCACAAGAATGACGGCCCACGCGGCCGCAAACATCCACTTGCCCCTCGTCACAGCGCTCTTCTCGAGCATGCGTCCCCTCAACAAGTTGGAAGCGGGCGACCGCCCGCGGGAGCGCCTTCAGGGGGCGCTACTCTCCGTAGTTCCTGCCCGTCATCATGTTGTAGGCGGGGTCCTGCTTTGCATCGGGCTTGAGCTGGAGCGTCACCGGATTCTTGATGATCTCTCCATTGCCCGAGAACACCTCGGTCACCGTCACCGAGTCACGCAGGATCTGCGTCACCTTCCCGCCCTGCCGTCCCATGCGGGTGTTGCGGCGCACGATGTGGCCTCGCCCCACGGGGTCCTCGACCATGGCCATGGGGTTGGCATCCCCCGTCACGACCGCCACCAGCTTGAGCTGGTCGAGGTCGAAGGCACACAGCGGCTCGCTGCATGACGCCACCGGGCCGGGAGTCACGGGGTTCAGCTCGTCCACCGGACTGCGGAACGGGTCCCGCTTGCCCACCGGGTTGTACGAGTACACATACGGCACCGGTGCCGCCTGGGCGACCTCGGCCGCCGCGGCAGGTGCTTCCTCCGCCGGAGCCGCCGGGGCCGCCGCCACGGGCCTCGCCGCCGGAGCCGGCGGTGGGGGCGGGTCGTCGCAGGCGCTCAGCGCGAGCGCCAGTGCGGCGGTGGTCATGGTGGCCTTGAACGTCTTCATCCTCAATCCCCTTGTCGCCCTACTTTTCGAGCGGATCAAGTTTCTGGTTCTACTTCGGGGTGTCGGTCTTGGCCTGCTCGACGAAGCGGAACGTCGTCGCCAGGAAGCTGCTCTGCAGGACGACCTTCTCGTTCTTCAGGGCGGGAGCATCGAGCTTGATGTTGTTGACGTTGACGATGCGGCGCATGTTCGCCATCTCCTGGAGGAACAGGGCGATCTCATGGTAGTTGCCGCTCACCGTCATCTTGATGGGGATGCGCGCGAAGAACTCGCCGCCGCCGACGAACTCCTTGTCGGGCGTCACGCTGGAGATCTCCAGCCCGCTCTTCTTGCCGACGTCGTTGATCTGCGCGAGCAGCTCCTCGATGTCCTTCTTCTCGGGCAGCTCCGTCAGCGCCTCTGCGAGCTTCTGCTCCAGCACGTCCATCTCACGACGGCGGTCGTTGAGGTTCTGCGCAATCTCGCTCTTCTCCGCCAGCTCCAGGTCCAGCGTGCGGCGCTGGGCCATCATCACCTTGATGGAGTCCTCGGTGGGCTGGATGAGGAGGAAGAAGTTGGCGACGGTCATCAGCAGCACGACGATGCCCAGCCCGCCGAACTTCGTGGCCGGGGGCGCCTTGACGAATTGATCCAGGTACTTGTCCATGGCGTGGGCCTCGGTCAGATGGCGTAGTTGGACGTGAGGGTGATCTTGAAGTCGACCAGGGGCACGCCGCCGGCCTGACCCTGCTTGGTCTGGGAGGCGTTGGTCAGGTCGATGTTGGTGAAGAAGGGGGTGACCTCGGCCGCCGGGAACTCCTCGACGGTGGCCTCGGCGGTGAGCAGCTCCACGCGCGTCGTCTTGGCCTCACGGCGCTGGTCCACGAGGCGGCCCATGCCCTTGGGCGTCCACACCACGCCGTTGAGGCCGCGCATGAACTCGGCGACCTCGTCGTGGCTCACGGCGGCCGCGTCGATGGAGACCTGGTTGTTGGCCTCGGAGAAGCTCTTCACCCAGACCTTCTTCGGCGTGGCGGAGGCGAGCGCGTCCAGCATGCGCACCGGCCCGTTGCGGCCCTTGCGAAGGGAGTCCAGCACGGCCAACTTCTTCTCCACCTCGGCCTTGCGGGCGTTGATGTTCTTCACCTCGCCGATGACCTTCTCCAGCTCGGCGATCTTCGTGCGCGTCTGCGCGATGGCCATGCGGTTGCGCGTGGCCTCGCCGTCGCGGTCCGCGTACCAGAGGTAGTTGCCCACGCCCGCGCCGAGCAGGACCAGGGCGAACAGGACCAGCACCTGCCGGCCCAACTCGCGCTTCTTCACCGCCCGGACGGGCAGCAGGTTGATGCGAATCATCATGTGCGTCGTCTCCTAGAGACCGGAGCCTCCGCGCGGAGGCTCCTAAGGGGTGGACCGGTCAGGCCAGCTTGTCGCCCGGGCTGCGCAGCGCCAGGCCCACGGCCACCGCCGCCATGGGCGCCACGTCCATGATGAACGCGGGGTCGAACTTGCGGTTGTCCACCTCGATCTTCCGGAACGGATTGAGGATCTCCACCGGCACGCCCGTGCGGGCCTCGATGGTCTTGAACAGCGCGGGAATCTTCGCCGTGCCGCCCGACAGGTAGACCTTGCTGAAGTTGGAGTCGGCGGCGGTGCCCGCGTAGAAGTCCAGCGAGCGCTGGATTTCCCCGGCCACCTGCTCGGCGACGCTCGAGAGCACGCGCTCGACTTCCTGGGGCACCACGGCGTCCGCGTCCGCGCGGTTGCCGCCGATCTTCAGCGCCTCCGCCTCCTCGTAGGAGACGTTGAGCTGCTTCTGGATTTCTTCGGTGAACTGGTTGCCACCGATGGTGACGTCACGGGTGAACACCGTCACGCCGTTGGCGATGATGTTGATGTTCACCACCGAGGCGCCCGCGTTGATGAGCACCACGGTCTCCTTCTCCGGGAGGTCGTAGTTGACGGAGAACATGTTCTGGACGGCGAAGGCGTCCACGTCCACCACCACCGGGGCGAGGCCCGCCTCCGAGACGACGGTGGTGTAGTCGTTGATCATGTCCTTCTTGGCGGCCACCAGCAGCACGTCCATCTGCCCGGTGGCGTCGTTGCCGCCGCCGTCGAGGATCTGCGTGTCGATGTTCACGTCCTTCACATCGAACGGGATGTACTGCTCCGCTTCCCACTGGATGCTCTCCTCGAGCTCGTCCTGGGACATGCGGGGCATCTGGATCTTCTTGATGATGACCGAGTGACCGGACACGCCGATGGCGACGTCCTTGCCCTTCACCTTCAGCTCGGACATCAGCTCCTGCACGGCCTGGACGATGGCCGTGGAGTTCATCAACGCGCCGTCGACGATGGCCTCCGGAGGCAGCGGCTTCATGCCGAAGCTCTGCAGCGCGAAGCTGCGCTCGCCCCGCTTGCGCTGCTCCTTGAGGAGAATCATCTTGATGGACGTCGAACCGATATCCAGGCCGAGTGCCAGTTTGCCCTTCGCCATGCTTGACTCCGTCGAGAGGCGGCCAGCGTAACACTGGCCGTCAACCCCTCCTAGAAAGTGCCTGGAGCCCGCCTGCCCTCCGGACGGACGGGGCCCTACACCACACACCGCGCCGGGCCCCTCGACACCGTCGCGAAGGCCCGATTTTCAGGCCCCCGGCGCTTTCCGTCAAATGCAGGCAGGCAGGCTGTGTCCGCCGCTCAGCCCCGCTCGGCCTCCGCGTCAGGATCCACGCCGTACTCCTTGATTTTGTAGAGCAGCGCGCGGTGGCTGATGTCCAGGAGCTCCGCGGCCCGGGTGCGGTTGCCCTTCGTCCTGCGCAGGGCCGCGCGGATGTAGGACTCCTCCAGCTCGCGGATGGCGCGCTTGAGCGACAGGTCGCCACCGTCCTGTAGCACCGCCCCCTGCCCTCCCCCGGGCGCCACCGTCGTGGGTCCGGGTGGGGACGCGGCCCACAGCTTGTCGGGGAGGTTGGCCGGGAGGATGAAGGTGCCGTCCGCCAGCAGCACGGCGCGCTCCATGGCGTTCTCCAGCTCGCGCACGTTGCCGGGCCAGGCATAGGCCAGCAGGAGCGCCTCGGCCTCCGGGGAGAGGCCCTGCACGGGGGACTCGCGGTTGAGCTCGCGGTTGAAGCGGTGGATGAAGGCCCGCGCCAGCAGCGGCACGTCCTCGCGGCGCTCGCGCAGCGGGGGGACGCGGAGGTTCACCACGTTGAGCCGGTAGTAGAGGTCCTCGCGGAACTCCCCCTTCTCCACCAGCTTCGCCAAGTCCCGCAGCGTGGCCGCCACCACGCGCACGTCCACCTTCTCCACCCGGTTCTCGCCCACCGGGCGGATTTCGCCCTCCTGCAACACGCGCAGGAGCTTCACCTGGGCGGACAGCGGCAGCTCGCCCACCTCGTCCAGGAAGAGGGTGCCGCCGTCGGCCTCGGCGAAGAGGCCGCGCTTGGCGGTGCGCGCGTCGGTGAAGGCGCCCCGGGCGTGGCCGAACAGCTCGCTCTCGATGAGGCCGGCGGGAATGGCGCCGCAGTTGACGGCGACGAAGGGCATGGCGGCACGGCGGCTGCGCGTGTGCAGCTCGCGGGCGACGAGCTCCTTGCCGGTGCCGCTCTCGCCGCTGATGAGCACCGTGGTGTCCGCCGGGGCCACGCGCGCCACCTGCCGGAGCACCGCCTGCAGCGGGGCGCTGCCGCCGAGGATGTGGCCCTCCGGGGCGGACGGGTGGCTGGCCTCCTTCAGCCGGCGGTTCTCCCGCAGCAGCCGCTCGCGCTCCTCCGCCTTGCGGAGGACGAAGACGATTTCCTCCGGCTTGAAGGGCTTCTGGACGTAGTCGAAGGCGCCGGCGGAGACGGCCTCCAGGGCCTGCTCCTGCGAGCCATACGCGCTCATCACCACCGCGATGAGGCCGGGGCGGGCCGCCAGCGCCTCGCGCACCAGGGTAAGGCCGTCCTTGCGCGGCATGCGCACGTCGCTGATGAGGACGTCGTAGTCGCGCGCGGCCAGCTCGCGCAGGGCCTCGTCGCCGTCCGCCACCGCGCGCACGTCGTAGCCGCGGTCGGTGAGGACCAGCGTGAGGATGTGGCGGATGGAGGGCTCGTCGTCGGCGACGAGGACATTGCGGAACAGGGACATGGAGGGGCCGTTGCGAGGCATCATCCCCCAGCCACGCCGAAGCCGATAGCTCCTGGCCGGTAGGAAGCGCTCTTCCTCTCAGGGTGCGGGTAGGGACACGGTGAAGCGGGCACCGCCTGCCGGGGCGTTCTCCGCCAGCAGGCGGCCGCCCATCACCTGCGCCAGGCGCAGCGACACCGCCAGCCCCAGGCCGGTGCCCTGCCGCCCCTTGGTGGTGAAGAAGGGCTCGAACAGGCGCTCCATCACCTCGGGAGGAATGCCAGGGCCGGCGTCCTCCACCACCAGCCACGCCTCGTCCCCCTCACGCCGGCTGGTGACGTGTACCCTCCCCTGCCCTCCCATGGCCTGCCCGGCGTTGAGCAGCAGGTTGATGAGGATCTGCGACAGGGGCCCCGGGTCCGCCCGGGCCAGCAGCCCCGGCTCCAGCCCCAGCTCCACCGTCACCCCGGCCAGTTCCGGCGTGGCGCGCACCAGCCGCACGCACGTCTCCACCACCGCGCCCAGCTCCACCGGCCCCAGCGAGGCCGAACCGGGGCGCCCCAAGTCCAGCAGCCCGCGGATGATGTGGTCGATGCGCTGCACCTCGTGGTCGATGCGGTCCAGGAAGTCCTTCACCTCCGGCGTGGAGGCCTTCGTGCGCGCCAGCGCCACGTAGCCGAGGATGCCCGACAGGGGATTTCCCACCTCGTGCGCCACGCCCGCGGCCAGCCGGCCCACCGTGGCCAGCCGCTCCGACGACACCAGCTCCGTCTGCGCGCGCGCCAGCCGGGCGTTGGCCTCGCGCAGCGACTCCATCTGCGAGCGCGTGAGGGTCTGCTCCGCCTGGAGCGCCTCCGCCATGCGCCGCAGCGCGCGCTGCATGCGCGACAACAAGGGCCCACCCTGCGCGGGCACCAGGTGCGCGTCCAGCTCCAGCCTGCCGAACTGCTCCACCACCGCCTCGGTGCTGCGCAGCGGGCGGCCCACCGTCAAATCCAGCACCACGTACGCCAGCACCGTCAGCGCCACCAGGTCCAGTCCGAGCGCCAGCGGCAGCAGGCCCTTCACCCGCGCCAGCACCTCCGCCTCCGCGCTGCCCGGGGGCGCCAACCGGCGCACCACGTCCAGCAGGCGGATGAGGACCGGCTGCACCGACAGCCACGTGAGCCCCGTGGACAGCGAGCCCAGCAGGAACGCCACGCTGGCGATGCGCCACTTCATCCGGCGCCCAGCATCAGGCCGATTTCCGGCGGCAGCACCCGCGACAGCCACGGGCCCAGCAGCAGCACCTCCAGCCCCGCCAGCGCCAGCCACGGGCCGAAGGGGATGCTGGTGCGGTCCGGCACCCAGTCCTCCTCCTCCCCCTCCTCGTCCAGGGGCGCGTCGGGGATGGGCTGGAGCAGCAGGCACACCGGCACCAGCAGCAGCCGCTGCCACAGCGGCAGGCCGGGCTTCGTGAACTCCCACGTCATGGTGAGCGGCGGCTCCTCACCGGCGGGCGCCTCGCCGTCCGAGCCCTCGGGGCCTTCCGTCGCCTCCCCGCGCGGCCCCGCCCGGCCCGTCAGGGCCAGCATCAGGATGCCCACCACCGCGCCCTGCAGCGAGGCGAAGAGGAGGATGCCGAGCAGCGCGCGCCAGGAGAGGAAGGCCCCCAGCATGGCGACGAGGTACTTGTCCCCCGCGCCGAGCGCCTCTTTCTTGAAGAACTTCCAGCCCACGTACTCCATCAGCCGGAAGGCCAGGAAGCCCACCACGAGCCCCCACACCGCGTCCCAGAACGCGTCCAGCCCCCGGGGCCAGGCCAGCACCAGCCCGGCGAACATGCCGGACACGGTGATGGAGCGCGGCAGTATCCAGTGGTCCAGGTCGATGAAGGTGAGCGGCACCAGCAGGGTGACGAGCACCAGCGCCGGGGCGAGCTCGTACGTCCAGCCGAAGCGGCGCAGGCACGCGAACCACAGCAGCCCCGTGAGCAGCTCCACCAGCGGGTAGCGGATGGAGATGGGGGTGGCGCAGCCGCGGCAGCGCGCCCGCAGCGCCATCCACGACACGAGCGGGATGTTCTCGTACCAGGCGAGGACGTGCCCGCACTTCGGGCAGCGCGAGCGCGGGCGGACGATGCTCTGCTCCAGCGGCACCCGCGCGATGACGACGTTGAGGAAACTGCCCACGACCAGGCCGGTGACGAACAGCCAGGCGGCGAAGAAGCCTTCCACCATGGACCTCTACCGGTGGGCAGCCAGGAGCCCCACCCGCTTCACTTGAAGTCGCGCCGGCTGAAGATGAAGACGGCGAGCGCCACCATCACCCCCGCGTAGCCGACTCCATAGGCCGCCGACTTCACGATGTCCATTGCCGGCGTCACCACGTCATACGCCGCCTGGGGCCGGAAGTTGAGCCGGGCCAGGTTGGGGAGGACGTAGTAGACGCCCTTGCCCAGCCACTGGATGGCGAGGGAGTTCGAGCGGGTCGCCAGGTTGTAGATGTCCGCCGACAGGTGGCCCGCGAAGTACACGCCCGTGGTCACCACCGCCGAGACGAGCTGGCTGGCGAAGCTGGACAGCGCGAAGCCCACGCTGGAGATGACCAGCAGCTCCACCCAGAGCATGCCCGCGGCCACCACCTGGGGCGTGGTGACGGGCACCCCGTAGAGCGCCACCTGGAGGAAGAACACCACCGACATGGCCAGCAGCAGCACCGCCAGCGTCAGCATGTTGCCGGCCAGCCGCCCGACGATGAACAGCGCGCGGGAGATGGGCTTGGAGACGATGAGGAAGATGGTCCGCCGCTCGATTTCGCGGCTGAGCAGGCCACTGGACAGGAAGATGGCCAGCAGCACCAGGGTGAGGCACATGGCCCCCAGCCCCACGTCCGACAGCACCCGCTGGAACGTGTAGACCGTGACGTTGGTGACGAGCGTGGACGCCAGCAGCAGGCCGAGCGTGAAGACCGCCACCACGACGCTGACGCGGTTGCGCCGCGCCTCGCGGAACCCATTGAGCGTGAGCGCACCGAACTCGCGAATCATGAAATCTCTCCTCCTACCGTGCCGTGCTTCGCCTCCTTGAGGGCGTCGAGGAACAGGTCCTCCAGCGAGTAGCGGGTCGGCTGCACCTGCGTCACCCGCCCTCCGTGCAGGAGCGCCTGCTGAAGCAGGGACTGCGCGGCCTCGTTGCCGGTGCGCAAGAGCACCCGGTCCCCGAAGTCCTGCGCGTACGTGAGCTCGTGGCCGAACCCCTGGAGCTGTCCCAGCGACAGCCCCTCCACCGTCATCTCCACCACGGGCGCCTGACCCGACAGTAGCTCCCGCACGCTGCCCTCGCGCACCCGCCGGCCGCCCACCAGCACCACCACCCGCTCGCAGAGCGCCTCCACGTCCGAGATGATGTGCGTGCAGAAGAGGATGGTCGTCCCCCGCTGACGCTCGGCGAGGATGAGGTCTCTCACCTGACGGCGGCCCACCGGGTCCAGGCCCGACGTGGGCTCGTCCAGGATGAGCAGCTTCGGCCGGTTGACGATGGCCTGCGCCAGGCTGATGCGCTGAATCATGCCCTTGGAGTAGCGGCGAATCTGGAGCTTCGCGGCGCGCTCCATCTCCACCATGCCAATGACTTCCTTCACCCGCTGGTCCAGCTCGTGGCCGCTCAGCCCCGCCAGCTGCCCCGCCAGTGTCACCAGCTCCACTCCCGTCAGGTACTCGTAGGGCGCGGGGTTCTCCGGGAGGAAGCCCACCTGCCGCCGCGCCTCCTCATCCGTGGGCGGCAGGCCGAAGAGGCGGGCCTCGCCGACGGACGCCTGCACCAGGTTCATGAGGATCTTGATGGTGGTGGACTTGCCCGCGCCGTTCGGACCGAGCAGCCCGTAGACCTGGCCGGGCTGCACCTCCAGGTCCAACCCCTGGAGCGCCCGGACCTGACGGTTCATCCAGAAGCCCAGTCGGTACGTCTTGGAGAGCCCTCGGACGTCGATAGGCAGGCTGCTGCTCACGGCGCTTCCTCCATGTTCGCTCGCGCGAAGTCGGTCAATCGCTTCTCCTGGGCCGTCGAGTGGCTCCGGCCTTCCTCATCCAGCTGGATGACGCCGCCCAGCGGGTCCTCCGGCACGCGTGGCAGGTCACCCGCCCTCACCAGGTCCGGGAGTCCCGAAGGCAGGCGGCCCTCGCGCTGGCGGTAGGCCTGGACGGCCGCGTCGACCCGGCTGAGCTCCCGCTCCAGCTCCAGCTCCTTCACCCGGCGCTCGAAGAGCTCCCGCGTCTCCGGCTCGTCGGAGGACTGCGCCAGGGAGCGCGCGAAGTCGAGGCCCGCGTCGAAGTTGCCGGCCTGCGCATGCAGCCGCGTCGCCAGGCCCGCCAGGTACTCGGGGGCGTCCGGCAGCTTCGCGGCCTCCTCGATGATCTTCGCAGCCCGCTCGTACTGGCGATGGAAGGTGCTCAGGTTGTAGGCCAGCATGATGCGCAGGTAGACGTGGTCCGGAAAGTTGCGCAGGCCCTTCTCCAGCAGCTGCGTCGACTCCTCCGTGTTGAACCACTTGCCGCCCCGCGCATGGAACGGGATGGCGATACCCGCGAAGAGGTAGACCTGACGGAACTTGGGGTCGAGCTCCGTCACCAGGTCCGCGTAGGCGTAGATGTCACGGTACTCGTGACGGGTGTTGGCCTTGCCCACCGCCTGGATGGTCTGAATCCAGAAGTAGTCCGTGACGAGGTGGTGGATGGGGGCCCCCACCGCGCGCACCACTTCCAGCCGGGGAAGCAGCGGGGGGAGGTGGCCCTGCCGGCCGGGACGCACCGGGGGCGTGGCGAGCACCACGCACAGCGTCGCGGACAGGGCAAGAACGAGGGACCAGAGGAGGCGGCTCGACATAGAGGCGGCGGCCATTATCGCTGGTGGCGTTTCCAGATGTCAGCAGGCGCCTTCACGCTGAACGGTGCCTGCTCGGACTGCGAGATACCGCTCCACGAAGAAGGGGGAGGACAGGCACGTGGCCTGTCCTCCCCCCGGAGCTTCAATCAGCCGCGAGCGCTTACTGGCACTCGACGTCGTTGTTCATGTTGTACGGCAGGCCCTCGGCCGCGTTCAGCTCGTCCGGCTGGAAGGCGTTGCACGCGGACGGGGCGACACCGCCCACCGACTGCGAGGCGATGAACCACTGGTCGTACCCGAGACCGGCGGTCACATCGTTGTCGATGTTACCCACGGCGGTGTGCAGGAAGTGCGAGGTGCCCGCGTTCTGGTACAGACCGGCCGCGTTCGGCAGGCCGCCGTTCACCGTCATCGGGGGGTTGGGCAGGGTCTGCGTGATGCCGTCCGGCATGAACTGGAACTTGAACGTGTCGACCTGGATGATGTGGTTCGCCGTGTTGGGAATGGCCGCGACGGAGCGGTCCTGGGGGACGGCGCCGGAGCCCGCGGGAACCGCGGCGGAGATCACATAGGCGTAGCGGTTGCCGCGCTCGGGGGCGAAGCCGATGGCGCCGGCCAGACCGGAGTAGCGGTCCTTCTCCTGGAAGTAGGACTTCTGGGCGGTGAACAGACCCTTGAGGTTGGACTTCGCCTCACCCTGCTTGGAGCGCGCCTGGAACTTGATGAAGTTCGGGATGGCGATGGCCGCCAGGATGCCGATGATGGCGACGACGATCATCAGCTCGATGAGGGTAAAGCCGCGGTTGCGGGGGTTGAAGCGGGAGACGCGCATTGGGGATTCCTCAGGGGGTTTGCAACGACGAGGGCCTGTTGCCCTGCACTGGACTCTTAGCACATGGGATGCCAACCCCCTCCGGCCCCTGGTGCTGCGCCAACGTCGCGAAATTCCGATGGTGCCCCAATCCCACGCCTGCTGGCCCGCTTCTCAAGTGCCAAAAAATGGCAGTCGGAGGTGACCAGAACTGTCGATCTCCATCAGCGTCCGTCACTTCTCGTCACCCGCCCCGACCCAGGGAAAACCCCTGGAATCCCAGCAGCTTCAGGACTCCCGGACCTCATCGAGTTCATCGACGAGGCCATGCTTGGCGAGCCGGTAGCGGAACGAGCGGAAGGACAGGCCGAGCAGCTCCGCGGCGCGCGTCTTCACGCCGTCGGTGCGCTTGAGGGCGGCCAGGAGGTAGCGCCGCTCGCTGTCGTCGAGGAAGCGCTCCAGGTTGAAGCCGGCGGGCAGCTGCACGTCGCCGGTGGGGGCGGTGGGCTCGCCGCGCAGCGTGGCCGGCAGGGTGTCCGGCCCGAGCGCGTCTCCGTCCGACAGGGCGACGGCCCGCTCGACGATGTTCTGCAGCTGGCGCACGTTGCCGGGCCACGGGTAGCGCTGGAGGATGTCGAGCGCCTCGGGGGTGAAGTGCAGTCCGGGCCGCCCCACCTCCTCCACCAGCCGCGCCAGGAAGTGCCTGGCCAGCAGGGGGATGTCCTCCGCGCGCTCGCGCAGCGGCGGCAGCTCCAGGGTGATGACGTTGAGGCGGTAGAGCAGGTCTTCCCGGAAGCGGCCGGCCTTCACCTCGGCGTCGAGGTTGCGGTTGGTGGCGGCGACGAGGCGGGCCTGGAAGGGCACCTCCTGGCTGCTGCCCACCGGCTTCACCTTTCGCTCCTGGAGCACGCGCAGGAGCTTCACCTGGGTGGCGGGCGGCACCTCGCCAATCTCGTCCAGCAGCACCGTGCCCTCCCCCGCCGCCGCGAGCAGCCCGGCCCTGTCGCTGGTGGCCCCGGTGAAGGCTCCCTTCACGTGGCCGAACAGCTCGCTCTCCAGCACGCCCTCGGAGAGCGCGGCGCAGTTGACGGGCAGGAAGGGGTGCCCGGCGCGGGGGCTCCTGAGGTGCAGCGCGCGGGCAATCAGCTCCTTGCCGGTGCCGCTCTCGCCGTAGATGAGGACGGTGGTGCGCGTGGAGGCGACCTTCTCCACCAGGCCCATGACGGTCTGCATGCGCGCGCTGCGGCCCACGGCGAGCATGCCGGCCCCGGGCAGCAGCTGCGCGCGCAGCGTCAGGTTCTCCTGCCGGAGGGTGCGCTTCTCCAGCGCCTTCTGCACGAGCAGCCGGAGCTCCTCGTTGTCGAAGGGCTTGCAGATGTAGTGGTAGGCGCCCTCCCGCATGGCCTCCACCGCCGAGGCCGCCGTGCCGAAGGCGGTGATGACGATGACCTCGGGCGCGTCCTTCAGGGCCCGCGCGCTGCGCAGCACCTCCATGCCGCTGCCGCTGCCGAGCTTCATGTCGGTGAGCACGAGGTCCACGGGCGCCTTCGCCAGCGCGGCGCTCGCATCCCGTACGCTGCCCGCGCACGTCACCTGGAAGCCCGCCCGCGTGAAGAGCACCTCGAGCACGTCGCGCATCGACGGCTCGTCATCCACCACCAGAATGTGCATGACGCCAAGGTACCAGACGGTACGCGCCCCATGACACGGCCCGCACCGGCCGTTCGGCAGCACGACAGTCGGCTGGGGTGACTTCCACCCCCGGGCATGACCGCGGAGGAGAGGGCGTGCCTCAGTGCACCCGGGAGAGCGCCGTCACGACGTCGACACCCGGCTGCTCGCCCCGAGGGCCGCCAGGGGCGGGGGTGGGCTCGGGCGGTACGGGCCCAGAGAGCGAGGAGCCTGGGGAGCCCGCGGCCTGGACGGGCAGGATGACGGCGAACTCCGTGCCCGCGCCCTCCTCCGAATGGACCCGGATGTCGCCTCCGTGTGCGCGGATGATGGAGTGCGCGGACGCCAGTCCCAGGCCGGTGCCGCCCTCTCGAGTGGTGAAGAAGGGCTCGAAGAGGCGGGGCAGGTCCGTGCGGGGAATGGGCGCGCCGGAGTTCCACACCTTGAGCACCACCTCGCCGTCCGAGCGCGCCACCTCCACGCGCACCAGGCCCTGCGCCCCGGTGGCCTGCAGCGCGTTGCGCGCCAGGTTGAGGAGCACCTGCTGGAGCTGGTCCGGGTCCACCCGGACGTCCACCGGCGCCTCGCCCGTGCCCACCTCCAGCCGGACGTCACGGGCCAGCGGGTCGCCGCGGAGCATCTCCATGGTCTCCGCCACCAGCTGGTCCAGCCGCACCTCCCGCCGCGAGGGCGTGGGCGGCCGCGCGAAGCGCAGGAAGTCCTCCACCAGCCGCGACAGCCGGTCCGCCTCCCGCACCAGCACGCCGGTGAGCTTCACCGTCGCGGCGTCCGCCGTGCGGTCCTGCCCCAGCAGCTGGGCGGAGCCCTTCATGGCGGCCAGCGGGTTGCGGATTTCATGCGCGAGCTGCGCGGACATCGTTCCCAGCGCCGCCAGCCGGTCCGCCCGCCGCAGCCCGTCCTCCATGCGCCGCAGCTCCGTCAGGTCCTGGAAGACGATGAGCAGCGCGCCCTCGCGCTCGTCCTCCAGCGGCGTGGTGCTCAGCCCGAGGATGCGCTCCCCCGCGGGCGTGCGCACGGTCAGCTCGCGCCGGCTGGTGCGCCGCCCCAGGTGCAGCGCCCCGGGCAACAGCTCCTCCAGCATCCGCTCCCGCCCCTTCTCCACGTCGATGCCGAGGATGGCGCCGGCCGCGTGGTTGACGAAGGTGACCTGCCCCTTCGCGTCGCAGGTGACGAGCCCGGAGGGCATGCAGGCCAGAATCTGCGCCTGGAGCGTCTCCAGGCGGTGCAGGTCCTTCTCCTTGGCGGACAGCGCGCCGCCCGCCGCCGACAGCTGCCGGCTGAGGTAGCCGGCCAGCACGGCCACGAGGAACAGCGCGAGGACGTGGGAGACGAGCAGGAACGGGGCGCGCCGGCTGAGGACGGGCTCCCCCAGGCCCTCGTACAAGCCCAGCACGACCCCCGCGTAGATGACCGAGCCGGCCGCCGCCAGCGCCAGCGCGCCGCGCCGCTCCAGCAGGATGGCGCCGCTGATGACCGCCAGCGAGTAGGTGAAGGTGAAGGGGGAGTCCCCGCCGCCGGTGAGCACGACGAGGACCGTGGCGATGACCAGGTCCCCCAGCACCTGGGTGATGACCGCCGGCAGCGTCCAGCGCCCGCGCCGCACCGCCACCGCGGTGACGAGCGAGAGCAGGTAGATGAACCCGATGATGGAGAAGGCGAACCAGTCGCCCCGGTCCGGCTCCGCGGGCGTCTGGGCGAGCAGCCGCAGGACGATGGCCACCAGCGACAGGCTGGTGGCCACGAGCCGGAAGGCGATGAGCCAGGTCAGCTTGCGGCGCAGCTCCTCCGGGTGGGAGGGGCCGCGTCCGCCCGCCGGGTGCGAGCTACTTGATGGCGCCGGCAATGGAGAAGATGGGCAGGTACATGGCGATGAGGAAGCCACCGACCACGCCGCCGAGGAACACCATGAGCAGCGGCTCAATCATGGCGGTGAGCGAGCTGACGGCGGTGTCGACCTCGTCGTCATAGAAGTCGGCGATCTTGTTGAGCATGGTGTCCATGGCGCCGGTGGCCTCACCGACGCCAATCATCTGCACCACCATGGAGGGGAACACCTTGGTCTCCGCCAGCGGGCCCGCGATGTTCTTGCCCTCGGAGATCTTGCTCCGCACGTAGTAGATGGCCTCTTCCACCGTGCGGTTACCGGCCGTCTTGGCGGTGACGTCCAGCGCGTCGAGGATGGGCACGCCGGAGGAGAGCATGGTGCCCAGCGTGCGGGTGAAGCGGGCCACGGCCACCTTGCGGAGCACCGACCCGAACAGCGGCATCTTCAGGAAGACCTTGTCCCAGAACTTGCGGCCCCGGGGCTGGCGGTAGGTCCAGGTGAAGGAGACCGCCAGCACGACGACGCCGACGATGACGTGGAAGACGTACGCCTGCGCGAACTTGGAGAAGTCCACCACGAACTGGGTGGGAGCCGGCAGCGCGGAGCCGAAGTCCGAGAACATCTTCTCGAACACCGGCGTCACCTTCAGCAGCAGCAGCGCCGTCACGCCGATGGCCACCAGGATGACGATGGCCGGGTAGGTCATCGCGCCCTTGACCTTGCGCTTGAGCTTCTCGCTCTTCTCGCGGTAGGCGGCGAGCCGGTTGAGGATGGAGTCGAGGATACCGCCCACCTCACCCGCGGCGCACAGCTGGGTGTAGAGCTCGTCGAAGACCTTGGGGTGGTCCTTCAGGGCGTCAGCGAAGGTGCTGCCCTGCTCCACCTTGCCCTTGATGGCGAACAACACCTTCTTGAAGGCGGGGTTGTCCATCTGGCTGGCCAGGATGTCGAGGCACTGCACCAGCGGCAGGCCGGCGTCGATCATCGTGGCGAACTGCCGGGTGAAGACGAGGATGTCCTTGCCCGTCACCCCGCCGATGCCCGGCATGGAGATGGCGCCATCCAGGGCGCCCTTCTTGCGCACCTTGGTGGGATTGAGCCCGAGCGACTTGAGGCGCGCGTTGACGGCCTCGGTGTCGAGGGCCTCCATCTCGCCCTTCTTGACCTCGCCGCTCTTGGTCTTCGCCTCCCAGAGGAACTGGGCCGTGTTCTTCTTGGGCGCTGCCATCTTCTGCTGCACTGCCGGTGCTGCCATGGACTGGACCTCCGCGGACGCCGCGCGAGTCTAACCTGTGATTTCCGAATCCCGGAACTAACGAGCGCCCGCTCCCCCGGCTGGCCGCTGCTGCGGCATGCCCGGGAGGCCCGCACCACCACTGGCCAGGATGTTGCGCAGCTCCTCCGGGTCGCTGGAGCGACCGAAGGCCTCGTCCTGGGAGATGAGCCGGCGGATGAGCAGCGCCGCCAGCGCCTGATTGAAGGTCTGCATGCCGAACTTCGCCTGGCCGACCTGCATGGAGGAGTAGATCTGGTGGACCTTGTCCTCGCGGATGAGGTTGCGGATGGCGGGGTTGGGCACCATCACCTCCAGCGCGAGGATGCGGCCGGGGCCGCCCGCCTTGGCCACCAGCGCCTGGCTCATCACGCCCTCGAGCACGAAGGAGAGCTGGGCGCGCACCTGCGGCTGCTGGTACGGCGGGAACACGTCCAGCACGCGGTTGATGGTCTGCACCGCGCTATTGGTGTGTAGCGTGGCGTAGCAGATGTGGCCCGTCTCGGCGATGGTGAGCGCCGCTTCGATGGTCTCCAAATCGCGGAGCTCGCCGACGAGCACCACGTCCGGGTCCTGGCGGAGGATGTACTTGAGGGCCGTCTTGAAGTTGCGCGTGTCCGCGCCCACCTCGCGCTGGTTCACGAGGCAGTTCTTGTGCGGGTGCAGGTACTCGATGGGGTCCTCGATGGTCATGATGTGCTCATGACGCTCGGTGTTGATCTTGTCGATCATCGAGGCCAGCGTGGTGGACTTGCCCGAGCCCGTGGGGCCCGTCACCAGGATGAGGCCGCGGGGCTTCTTCACCAGCTCCGCGACGACGGGCGGCAGGCCCAGCTCCTGGAACGTCAAAATCTTGAAGGGAATGGTCCGGAACGCGCCGGCCACCGCGCCACGCTGCATGAAGATGTTGGCGCGGAAGCGCGACAGGCCCTTCACACCGAAGGACAGGTCCAGCTCGTTGTCCTCTTCGAACTTGTGCTTCTGGGCGTCCGTGAGGATGGAGTAGCAGAGCTGCTTGGTCTCCACCGGAGTCAACGGCGCCGTCTTCAAGGGGACGAGCTCGCCGTCGACTCGAAGCTGCGGCGGAGAGCCGGTGGTGACGTGGAGGTCGGAAGCGCCCTTCTCGACCATCGCCTTGAGGAGCTGGTGCAGGTTGGCCACGGGGGGATGTCCTTCGGTGAGGCGGTGGGGGAAGCGTGACGACTAGAAGCGGTCCGGGGCCGTGTTGCCGACGACCTCTTCGAGGGTGGTGGCGCCGTCCATCATCTTGCGGAGGCCGGACATGCGCAGGCTGCTCATGCCCAGGCGGATGGCCTCCTGCTTGAGCTCGGCGGCGGAGCCACCGTTGATGACCAGCTCCTTGAGGCCGTCCCAGAAGGGCATGACCTCGTAGATGGCGACACGGCCACGGTAGCCGCGGTCATTGCAGTCGCGGCAGCCGACCTTCTCGTACATGGTGAAGGTGCCCATCTTGTCCGGGGGCACGCCGGCGTCGATGAGGGCCTGCTCGTCCACGTTCTCCGCCGGCTTCTTGCAGGCGGGGCACAGGCGGCGCGCCAGACGCTGGGCGAGGATGAGGTTGAGCGAGGCCGTCACGAGGAACGGCTCGATGCCCATGTTGAGCAGACGGCTCACCGTGCCCGGGGCGTCGTTGGTGTGCAGCGTGGAGAGCACGAGGTGGCCGGTGAGGGCCGCCTTGACGCCGATTTCCGCCGTCTCGAAGTCACGGATCTCACCAATCATGATGATGTCCGGGTCCTGGCGAAGGAAGGAGCGCAGCGAGGCGGCGAAGTTGAGGCCGATGTCCTCGTGCATCTGCACCTGGTTGATGCCGGCGAAGTTGAACTCGACGGGGTCCTCGGCGGTGCAGATGTTGGTGTCCACGCCGTTGAGGCTGGAGAGCGCGGAGTACAGCGTCGTCGTCTTGCCGGAGCCCGTGGGGCCCGTCACCAGCACCATGCCGTAGGGCCGGTCGATGGCTTCCTTGAACCAGGCCAGCGGCTGCGCGTCGAAGCCCAGCTTGGTCATGTCCAGCTGGAGGTTGCTCTTGTCGAGCAGACGCATAACCACCTTCTCGCCGAAGAGCGTGGGGCACACGCTCACGCGGAAGTCCATCTCCTTGCCGCCGCCAATCTTGATCTTGATGCGGCCGTCCTGCGGCAGGCGCCGCTCGGAGATGTCCAGCGAGGCCATGATCTTCAGACGCGAGGTGATCGCGTTGCGAAGCTTCATGGGCGGGCGCATGACCTCGTACATCACACCGTCGATCCGGAAGCGGACGCGGAAGTCCTTCTCGTACGGTTCGATGTGGATGTCGGACGCGCGCTTCTTGATGGCGTCCATGAGGATGAGGTTCACCAGCTTGACCACGGGCGCGTCATCCGCGGCCTTGGTCATCTCGTCGAGGTTCTCCGCCTCTTCCTTGACGGTCTCGATGTCGTCGCCCACGTCACCGACGATGTCCTCGAGGGAGGGGCCCTTCTCCGCGTAGTAGCGCTCGATGGCCTCGCGGATGGAGACCTCGGAGGCGACCACCGTCTCGATGTTGTAGCCGGTGAGGAACTTCAGGTCGTCCACCGCGAAGATGTTGGACGGGTCGCACATGGCGGCGATGAGCGACGGGCCGGCGCGGTTGACGGGGATCACCAGATGCTTCTCGGCCACTTCCTTGGGCACGAGCTTGATGATCTCCGGGTCGATGTCGAAGTCCTTCAGGTTGATGGCCGGCACGCCGTACTGCTTGGAGAGGAAGTCGGTCAGCTTCGACTCCTCGATGGCGCCCGTCTTGATGAGGGCGGTGCCGATGCGCGTGCCGTTCTTCTGCTGCTCTTCCTGGGCCTTGCGCAGCTGCTGGACGGAGATGAGGTTCTCGCGAACCAGCAGTTCACCGAGTCGACCGGACATTCGTTGAAGCCTCTTCCTTGAGGAAAGAAGAAAGAGACGGGCGGGGGGCCCGTCTCGCGTGCAGGAGACCGAGGGGAGATGCCAGAGGGCCATGGGCGCCCCTGGCACGGTTCCTGATTACGAATTAGAGGGGAGCCGCGCGCGCCCGTCAAGGCGCCCCTGCCTGCTCCCCTGCTCGGTCAAACCGTTGAAGAGACACGGGAAAAACGCTCAGTCACCCACACCGGCGATGACAGTGCGCGCGGCCTCCACGTCCCGCTTTATCTGCCCGACGAGCTCGGCCACCGAGCCGAAGCGCTGCTCGGGGCGCAGCCGCTCCAGGAACTGCACCCGGAGCTCCTTGCCATAGAGGTCGCCCGAAAAATCCAGCAGGTGGGCCTCGATGGTGACCTCGGTGCCGCCAAAGGTGGGCTTCACACCGATGTTGGCCGCGCCCGCGTGCCAGGCGCCCTCCGGCTCGCCTGGCAGGTGGACGCGGATGGCGTACACGCCGGGTGCGGGGCGCAGCTCGTTCTGGGTGTCCACGTTGGCGGTGGGAAAGCCGATGCCCCGCCCCCGCCCGGCGCCGGCCACCACCGTGCCGTCCAGGTCGAACGGGCGGCCCAGAAGCCGCCGCGCGGCGGACACGCGCCCCTCCAGGATGTACTCGCGCACCCGCGAGGACGAGGCCACGACGCCGTCCACGGTGACGGGGGCGACGACATGGACCTGGGCGCCATGCCGGGCGGCCGCCTCGCGCAGGGTGCTCACGGTGCCCCCGCGCATGGCGCCATAGGTGAAGTCGCTGCCCACCACCACGTGCGCCACACCGAGCGCGTCGAAAAGGGCGGACTCGAAATCCGACGGCGGCGTGCGCGCGTAGTCCCGGGAGAAGGGCTGCACCACCGCCGCCTCCAGCCCACAGCCGGCGAACAGCTCCAGCTTGCGGGGCAGCAGCGTAATCAGCTTGGGCGCCAGGTCCGGCTGGAGCACCTTGCCCGGGTGGGGATGGAAGGTGAAGGCAGCGGCGCCCGCGTGCCTGCGGGCCTCCGCGAAGAGGGCCTGGTGGCCCACGTGTACCCCGTCGAAGTTGCCCAGCGCGAGCGCCCGGCCGGCCAGGAAACGGCCCGCCTCCGCCACCGAGTGGAAGACCTTCATGCCCCTCGTATACCCCAGCCCCGCAGGACGGGTCCGCGCGTTTTTCCCTGGCCAGGACGGGCCCGGCCGTGGTTGGAGGCGCCCCTTCCATGCCCCGTCCCCGCCTGCTGCCAGAGCCCGTCGGCCTCAAGTTCGTCGAGATGGAGACTCCGCCGGACTGGGACGCGGAGTTCGGCTACTCCGGCCCGCTGGAGCTGGAGATCGGCTCCGGCGCCGGCGGCCATGCCCTGGAGTACTGCCGCCGCCACCCCGAGGTGCGCTTCGTCGCCTTCGAGTGGCGCAAGAAGTACGCGCGCGACACCCAGTCCCGCGCGGAGAAGGCCGGCATGCGCAACCTGCGCGTCATCGAGGCAGATGCCCGCTTCATCGTCCCCCGCATCTTCGCTCCCGACTCGCTGGCCTGCATCCACCTCCAGTTCCCGGACCCCTGGTGGAAGCGCTCCCACGCCAAGCGCGCCGTCGTCCAGCCCGCCTTCGCCGAGCTGCTGTACTCCAAGCTCGCACCCGGCGGCCGCTTCGACATGCGCACCGACGTGAAGGACCGCGGCGAGTCCATGCTGGCCATCCTGGAATCCGTGGGTTTCCAGAACCCCCTGGGTTCAGGGGTTTTCCATCCGTATGACCCCGAAGAAGTGCCTTCCACGCGAGAGCGGCGCTACCTGGCGAGCGGGGAGCCGGTGTACCGCGCCCGGCTGGTGAAGCCCGGGTGACGTCCGGATGACGGGCACTTGGGCGCCCCCCTTGGCTTCCCAATCTTGGCAGGTGAGAATTGCAAGTATTCCCGTAGTGCGCGATGATTGTGACGGGGGCGCAACATCATGGCGGACGGCGAACGGAAGAGGACGCTGGAGGTAGCCCGCCGTGCGACACCGGGAGCCGAGCTCAGCGGCCGGACGGTGCTCATCGTGGATGACGACCCCGCGCACGTGCGCCATGTCCGGGAGGGCCTGGCGCCACACGGTTACATCTTCAAGGAAGCGCACGACGGGACGCAGGCGCTGTCGGCCATCCGCCAGGCGCGGCCGGACCTCATCCTGATGGATGTGGAGATGCCTGGGCTGGGGGGGGTGGAGGTGTGCCGCATCATCAAGGCGAACTCGGGGGAGGACGGCTTCGGCTTCATCCCGGTGATTCTGATGACGGCGCGGCAGGCGGCGGGGAAGGTGGAGGGGCTGGAGCTGGGGGCGGACGACTACCTGGTGAAGCCGTTCGACATGCTGGAGCTGTCGGCGCGGGTGAAGTCGATGCTGCGGCTGAAGGTGCTGCAGGACGCGCTGGTGGAGAAGAACCGGGAGCTGGACAAGGCGAACAAGGAGCTGGCGCGGCGGCGCGAGGAGCTGCTGGCGCTCAGCCGCACGGACAGCCTGACGGGGCTGTTCAACCGGCGCTACTTCGAGGAGCGGCTGCACGAGGAGTTCGCGCGCTCGCGGCGGTACGGCTCCCCCCTGTCGCTGGTGATGCTGGACATCGACCACTTCAAGCGCATCAACGACACCTTCGGGCACCCCTTCGGGGACCAGGTGCTCAAGGCGGTGGCGCAGACGGCGCGGGCGCGGCTGCGGGAGGTGGACCTGATTGCCCGCTACGGCGGCGAGGAGCTCATCGCCATCCTGCCGGAGACGACGCCGGCGGACGCCCTGCGGGTGTGCGAGCGCGTGCGCGAGGCGATTGCGTCACTGGGGCTGGAGCACCCGGCAGAGGACGGGACGGCGCGAGAGGTGCGGCTGACGGCGTCGCTGGGGGTGGCCACGGTGCCCTCCGCCGACCTGACGAGCGCGGAGGCCCTGCTGAGGGCGGCGGACACCAGCCTCTATGCAGCCAAGGGGGCTGGCCGCAACCGGGTTCACCAGCACGCTGCGTAGGAGGGATGAAGCTCGGGCTTTCCCCCGGCCACGCTTTGACCTAAATCCCTGTTTCCATGCGCCTGACTGTGACGATGCCCTGGCTGGTGGCCCTGGTCCTGCTCGGCCTGGGCGGCTGCAACCGGCCGCGCTTCGGCACCCCCCAGGACGCCTACACCTCCTTCCACCGGCTGGTGAAGCGGGGGGAGCTGAAGGAGGCCTGGGCCGTCCTCTCCAAGCCCACGCAGGACGCGCTGGCCGAGCGGGCCCAGGCGGTGGGCAAGGCTTCGGGAAGCACGGAGCCACCGGAGCCCATGGCCCTCTTCTTCGCGAATGTCCCTCCCCCTCCGGATGTTACGGAGGTCTCGCTGGTCCGGGAGGAGGGCGACGAGGCGACAGTGCTCGTACGCTCGCCAGGAAGCACCCACGAGGTCCGGATGGTCCGAGAGCCATCCGGATGGAAGGTGGACCTCTCAGCATCCCTCCAGCCGTGAAGCCGGGCATGCCCGGACGACTCGCATCAGGTAACGTAAGACTGTGAACGACAGGAAGACACGGCGGGTGGTCCCCGCGGTCGAAGTCATCCGGCGCCCGGCCTCCACGCCCGGGAGTGCCACCGTGACGCCGACCCCCACGGCCTCTCCCACCCCGGCGCCCACGCCGCGCCCCACCCCCACGCCCCGGCCGACCGCCGCGGCGCCCACTCCCACGCCCGCGCCCCGGCCAGCCGCCACGGCGCCCACGCCGACGCCCGCGCCCCGGCCCGCCGTCACGGCC